>URTW01000090.1 GCA_900550815.1 uncultured Collinsella sp. | reverse complement strand
AGCCGCCCCATCACCATATTTGTCGCCAGCGCCGGCGGAAGCGTGCGATCGGGTCTTGCGATCTATGACGCCATGCGCCTCGCATCGTGCCCCATCCGCACCGTCTGCCTGGAATTCGCCGCGTCCATGGGCGCCGTGATCTTTATGGGCGGCGACGCTCGCCGTATGGCGCCCCATGCAGAGCTCATGATTCACGCCCCGCTGCTCCCCCAGGGGGCAGGCGGCTCGGCACTTGCGCTGCAGGAAACCAGCCGGCGTCTCATGCAGACCCGCAAGACACTCACGCAAATCCTCTCGGACCGCAGCGGCCTCACGCCCAAGCGCATCCAGTCCCTCACTGCAAAAGACACCTACCTTTCGGCCGAGCGCGCCGTCGAGCTCGGCTTTGCCCACGAAATCCTCTCGACCACCAAGGAGGTCGCCCATGTCTAACCTCGCCAGCCGCCTCGCCGCATCTGAGTCCGCATCGTCCACCATCCTCGCCAAGGATCGAACGCTTTCCTGCGACACCCGCCAAACGGGACTCAACAACAATGCACTTGTGATCGGCCCCTCGGGAGCCGGCAAGACCCGAAACGTCCTCAAGCCCAACCTGCTGCAAATGAACGCAAGCTACATCGTGCTCGACACCAAAGGCACGCTCTGTCGCGAAGTGGGACCCGTGCTGGCAGCCCACGGTTACCGCGTGCAATGTCTCAACTTCGCCGACCTCAGCACCGTCCCGGCCCTTGCGCCCGGCATCGAGCGCTGCGGCTACAACCCCCTGAGGCACATTCGCCGCAAGGCGGACGGCAGGCCCAACCAGCAGGACATCCTCTCGGTGGCAAAGGCCATCTGCCCCATCGAGGACAACAACCAGCCTTTTTGGGATCATGCGGCGGCAAACCTGCTGTCGTGTTTTATCGCCTACGTCACCGAACAGCTACCCGCCGACGAGCAGACGATCAGCTCGGTCATCAAGCTGATCGAGCACCTGCAGGACGGTGCCACGGGTCGATTGTTTGACGACCTGATCACGACCGACCCCCAAAGCTATGCCCTCTCGCTATGGCGGCGCTACGCCATTACGCAAAATGCCGAGCGCATGCACGCGAGCATCGTCGGCATCCTTGCCGAAAAGGTCATGTGTCTGGGATTCGACGGTGCGGCACAGCTCTATCGTGAGTGCCATCAGGTGGACTTCGCTTCCATGGGACACACCCCCTGCGCCCTGTTTGTAACCGTGAGCGATATTGACCGCAATCTCGATCCGCTGACCGGCCTCGATAGTTCTCAGGCGTTTATGGGCCTCATTCGTGAGGCCGATAGGCAGCCCGACGGCAGCCTGCCCGTGCCCGTGCGCTTTATGCTCGATGACTTCGCAAATCTGCAGATCCCCCAGATCGACAACGTGCTCTCGATTATCCGAAGCCGCAACATCTGGGCAACGCTGCTGCTGCAGTCGACCAACCAGCTCGATGCGCTCTATGGCGAGGCACGCGCACGCTCCATCATGGGCAACTGCGACACGCATCTGGTGCTGGCGTTCCAGGATCCCGAGAGTGCCCGGGTGTTTTCCGACCGCGCCGACGCGCTGCCCAGCACGCTCATGGCGACGCCGATCGATCGCTCGTGGCTCTTTGTGCGCGGCTGCACTCCCGAACAGGTCGAGCGCTTTAGGCTCGAAGACCATCCGCTCTACGGGGAGCTGCCCGAGGCGCAGCGAGGCCATGCGGAGGCCGAGCTCTAGACGCAGGGCCCTCGCAGCACGCGACGCTCCGGCGAAGATCCTTAAAGGCCGTGCGCCCCGGGGCCACGGCAAAGCAAAGGGGCCCGCATCCGATGGGATACGGGCCCCTGACTATAAGGCGCGATGCGTTAACAGCAGCGACTACTTGCGGTGAGCGCGATAGAACTCGATAAGCGCTTGAGTCGAAGCGTCCTGCTCGGCCTTAGCGGCGTCGTCGTGGAAAGCCGGGGAGATCTGCTTGGCAAGCTGCTTGCCCAGCTCGACGCCCCACTGGTCGTAGGAGTCGATGCCCCAGACCGTGCCCTCGACAAACGTGATGTGCTCGTACAGGGCGATGAGCTCGCCGAGTGCGAACGGGGTCAACGTGTCGCCAAAGATCGAGGTCGTCGGACGGTTGCCCTCAAAGCAGCGGGCCGGGACGATCTGCTCGGGCGTGCCCTCGGCGCGCACCTCATCGACCGTCTTACCAAAGGCGAGCGCCTTGGTCTGGGCCAGGAAGTTGCCCAGGAACAGCTCATGTACGTCCTGACCGCTGTCGGTCGCAGGGTTGGCAGTGTTGGCGAAGGCGATGAAATCGGCCGGGACCACCACGGTGCCCTGGTGCAGCAGCTGGTAGAAGGCGTGCTGACCGTTGGTGCCGGGCTCGCCCCAGAAGATCTCACCGGTATCGGAGGTCACGGCGCTGCCGTCCCAGCGGACATGCTTGCCGTTGGACTCCATGGTGAGCTGCTGCAGGTAGGCCGGGAAACGATGCAGGTACTGGCAGTACGGCAGCACGGCGTGGCTCTTGGAACCGAAGAAGTTGACGTACCAGACGTTGATCAGGCCCATCAGCGCAACGGCATTGTTCTCGAGCGGCGTGTTGCAGAAGTACTCGTCGATAGCGTGGAAGCCCTCGAGGAACTGCTGGAAGCGCTCGGGACCGAGCACGACGATCAGCGACAGGCCCACGGCGGAGTCGACGGAGTAGCGGCCGCCGACCCAGTTCCAGAAGCCGAAGGCGTTGGCGGGGTCGATACCGAAGGCCTCAACCTTCTCGAGTGCGGTGGAAACGGCGACGAAGTGCTTTGCCACGGCCTCGGCGTTCTGCTCATCGGAGCCGTCGATGGCGCCCTGGGCCTTGAGCTGCTCGAGCATCCAGGTCTTGACCTCGCGGGCGTTGGTGAGGGTCTCGAGCGTGGTGAAGGTCTTGGAGACGATGATCACGAGCGTGGTCTCGGGATCCAGGCCCTTAAGCTTCTCGGCCTGGTCGTTGGGGTCGATGTTGGAGATATAGCGGCAGTCGATACCGGCGTCGGCATAGGGACGCAGAGCCTCGTAGGCCATGACCGGGCCCAGATCGGAGCCACCGATGCCGATGGACACCAGGTGCTCGATCTTCTTGCCGGTAACGCCCTTCCACTCACCGGAGCGCACGCGCTCGGCGAAGGCATACATGCGGTCGAGGACCTCGTGCACGTCGGCGACGACATCCTGGCCGTCAACGATGAGCTGGCCCTTCTCGCTTGCCGGGCGGCGCAGCGCGGTGTGCAGGACGGCGCGGTCCTCGGTGGTGATAATGTGCTCGCCGGAGAACATGGCGTCGCGGCGCTCCTCGAGCTTCACCTCGCGGGCAAGATCGCACAGCAGCTTGACGGTCTCATCGGTCACCAGGTTCTTCGACAGATCGAAGTGCAGGTCACCGGCGTCAAAGCTCAGCTTGTTCACGCGCTCGGCATCGGCAGCGAACCAGGCCTTGAGGTCGATACCATCGGCCTCGAGCTTCTCCTGATGAGCCTCGAGTGCCTTCCAAGCGGCAGTCGACGTAGCATCGATAGGTGCGGCAACAGTTGCCATAGAGTCCTCCTCAGCATACGGGCGCACGCCTCCATGCGCCCGGACATTCAGATGCCACTATTCTAGCGCAGGTCAAGACTACAATCAGCGAGCGTTGCCAATCGGCCCCCAAACGGCAACCGATCAAAAAGGGACAGGCTTATTTTGGCAGGTCAAACGCTTTACCAACCAAAAATAACCCGTCCTTTTATGGCAAATATTAGGCCGCGGCGCAGACGCTACCGAGTAACTCACGCAGAGGAGACCCGATGCCCTCCAGCAGTTCGGGCGCGATAATGGCAAAAACGGGAACCTCGCCGGTGCCCACGACAGCAGGCACCTTGCCCTCCGAGACAATGCATCCATAAGGCACAAAGCCGTCTTCGCCGGCATCGAGCGCCGCCATGCGACGCGCGAGCTCGCGCGCAAAGCCGGCAGTATCGGCATCGCCAATCGCCAGGACAAAGTTCACGCCTTCGTCGGTCGCCAGGGCTACGGCCTCATCGACCAAATCGTCTCCCCCATAGCCCCCCACCAAGCCGCAGCGAAAAAGCACGCGTTCGAGCAGAGCTCGATCAAGCGAGCCGAGCGCCGCCGAGACGAGCTCATCGTGCGTATGTTTGTCACCGCCCAACACGACCAGCGCCTTGGTGCCACCGTAGTGAGCGACCAATCGTCCGCACCAGCGAGCCACGTCTCCATCCGCAACAAGGCGCGTCGGCATACCAAACCCATAATTGACCATCTTTTCCACAACCCTTCCGTGCGTATAGGCGGTATTAATCGTTAGGCTCATGCTACGAAGCGAGGTTTTCCGAGCTGTTTCGCACTCTTTAGAGCTGCGTTAAAAAAACCCGATGCAGCCGCACGACCATACCTACCAAAACAAACCAGTCCCTTTTTGACAGGTTTTGACGACGTCCGGACGAGCGGGTATTATCGAACAGGTATTCGATAAGAACATGTGTTTGATGGGAGGACGCGTGGGACACGAGCGTCACACCTATATCTGCATCGACCTCAAGACGTTCTACGCCAGCGTCGAGTGCGTCGACCGCGGGCTCGACCCGCTCACCACCAACCTGGTCGTTGCCGACGAATCGCGCGGGCGCACGACCATCTGCCTCGCCATCACGCAGGCCATGAAGGACTTAGGGATTCACAATCGCTGCCGCCTATTCGAGATTCCCGATGGCATCGACTACATCACGGCCGTACCGCGCATGCAGCACTATATGGAGGTGTCGGCGCAAATCTACGGCATCTATCTGGAATACGTAAGTCCGCAAGACATTCACGTCTATTCAATCGATGAATGCTTTATCGACGTGACGCCCTATCTGGACCTCTATCACACAGATGCGGAAGGGTTCGCCTGCACGCTGCGCGACGAGGTCCTCGCGCGCACCGGCATCACGGCGACGGTCGGCATCGGCCCCAACCTATTCCAGGCCAAGGTGGCGCTCGACGTCACCGCCAAGCACGTACCCAGTCGCATCGGCAAACTCGACGACGAGACCTTTCGCAAGGAGATCTGGCCCCATCGCCCCATCACCGACATCTGGGGCATTGGGCCCGGCGTGGCAGCACGACTCGAAAAATACGGCGTCTACGATCTGATGGGCGTCGCCGCGCTCGACGAAAACCTGCTCTACGACGAGCTCGGCGTCAATGCCGAGTATCTCATCGACCACGCCTTCGGGCGCGAGCCGACAACTATCGCCGATATTCAGGCCTATCGCCCGCAGGCAACCTCAACTACCACAGGACAGGTGCTCTCGAAGGGTTATGCCTACGAGCAGGCCTATACCGTCTTGCGCGAGATGGTCGACAACGCCGTTTTAGACTTGGTCGATAAGCACGTGGTCTGCGACAGCATCTCGCTCTTTGTGGGCTACGCAAGCGAGCGCGCCGACATACGCCGCCTCGACGCCAGCGGCACAGCGCAATATGTGGACGGATGCGGGCACCTGCGCTCAAGCACATCGAGCATCGCGCCCGCCGCAACCGCCGGCCCCGAGCTCGCGCCCCGTGCGCCCAAGCCCGTCCAGCGCGATGACGTTCGGCGTCGCCGGGTGCGCGAAGCGCAGGCAATCGATGGCATCTTTGTGGGAGAGCATGGTGGCAAACCGCGCGGTGGCTATGCCGCACTCTTTGCGCACTCCAACGCCTCGCGAAAGCTACCTGAGCGCACCAATTCGTTTAAGAAGATCATGGGCTATTTCGATGATCTCTGGGCGCAAACCGTCGACCCGAAACGACCGGTCAAGCGCATCAACCTGGGCTTTGGCAATCTTGTGCCCGAGGAATTTGCCACTATCGATCTGTTTAGCGATGTCGAGGCCGATGAGCGCGAGCGCGACCTGGCGCGCGCCGTCCTGGCCGTGAAAGGCAAGTACGGCAAGAACGCGCTCGTCAAGGGATTAAGCTTTACCGCCGGCGCCACCGCGCGCGAACGCAACGACCAAGTTGGAGGACACCGTGCCTAAACCCAAACAACAGCCCGTGCGCCCGCCGACCGCCTTCGAGCGCCTGGCGGACCCCGAGGGCAGACGCCGCGCCGCCGACCCCAACCTCACAGCCAACGGTGCCGTGCGCGCCAACCGCGCCGCACAGTTTATGCCCTTTGCCGCCCTCACGGGATACTACGAACTCGTGCGCAAGCAGGAAATCACCGTCGAGCCAAAACGTGAGCTCACGGAAGAAAAAGCCCTCGTGCTTTCTAAAAAGCTCGAGGGTCTCAAACGTGGCGACTTGGTTCGTGTCACCTATTACGATACATACGGCTATCGCAGCCGCACCGGCATCCTCGACGAGGCGCTCCCCGCCTTCAAGCTCCTCAAGCTCAAAGACATCGCCATCGACTTCGACGACATCCAAGACATCGAACTGCGCGGACGAGCCTAGCCAAGGAAGCGCATCCAGGGCGGCGCTTACAGCGTCATGACGTAGTAGCCCGCGTCTTTCACGGCCGTCTCGAGGACACCACGATCAACCGGCTGTTTAGAGCGCACACGTGCCGTGTGATCCGCATACGTCACCGTTGCCCACACGCCATCCAGTGCATTGAGGGCATTGGCTACGTTCTGAGCGCAGCCGTCACAGCTCATGCCGCCGATGAGCAGCTCATCGCTATAGGGATAATGCGATGCATCGGTATCCACCACAACAACCTTTTTGGTTTTCTTGCCGCTCGTACCATCGCTGCAACAACTCTTCCCGTGTGTCGAAGCGGCAATGCGACGCAGTCCAAAAAACATGCCGACGGCAATGACGGCCAGCACGATGAGATTCGCAGGGTTGAGCAAGTCACTCATGCGTTCCCCTTTCAAGTAGCCCTATCTAGATACCCCCATGGGGTGTTCCCATCTTAACCCAAAATCATGTCCGTTCGGTCAATTAGTTTCCCTCTTCAAACTTTTAGTTGACCAAGGCTTACTTTCGTGTATAAGTTTTCCTAGGCTAACAGTTTAGATCCGTAAGGAGCGTCGTGACTCGAGCCATAGACATCCCAACGTTTCAGGCGGCAGTCGTGCGCAACTGCTCCCCCACGCTCGCGGGCATCAAACCGGCATCGCTCTTTACCTATCCAGGAGTCTATGCCGATCAAGACGGCTCAAGCGTAACTGCGGCGATCGAGGATCGCCGAGCACGCCTGCTCAACGTTATCGCCCGGTGCAATCACGAGCTTAATCCGTTCGGTATCCATCTGAGCGTTTTGGTCTGGCGCCCCTGCGGGGCGCTCGTATACGCATATCGGCCCAATAGCCTCGCCACTTACCTTGCTGACCCGCGCGCCAAAACGGCACTCGCCAAGAAGGGCTACGACACCGGCAACCTCTCGGCATGTCTTGTGCACCTGGCATCACGCATCACGCTCGCGAGCAATAACGCCGCGGAATGCGCCTGCGGCCAGACTCAATGCGCACTGGATCAGCAAGTCTGCTGCAACAACGACTGCGCCTGCGAATTTCCACACGAGATTGGCTACTTCCTGGGGTACCCCTGCGACGACGTATACGAGTTCATCGCCCAGCGTGGCGAGAACTACAAGATCTTTGGAGCCTGGAAGGTCTATACGAATGTCGAGCAGGCGCTTGCGACGTTTGATGCGTACCGTGCCTGCACCCAACACCTCACCTTTATCTATCAGCAGGGCTGCAGCTTGGCGCAACTTGCCCAGGCGACCCGATAGAACGTACAAACCGCGGCCGCACGCCGCACAACCGAAAGGACTCAACATGAGCAAGATCGCCGTCGTCTAATGGAGCGGCACGGGCAACCCCGC
>URTW01000089.1 GCA_900550815.1 uncultured Collinsella sp. | reverse complement strand
GGGGCCGCGGGGGCGTTCGGCTAACTGCGGGAATGGCCTATTTGCTCAATGTGTTCGGCTGAGATCGGAAATCAACCCCTTTGTGGCGGTTTTTGGTCTAAGGCGACGCTAGTGGCGGAGCCCCAGCAGGCCGCGGCCGCGATGACGGGCCTCGGCGGACACCTGGGCGTGCGGGCCGGCGGCTTTGACGGACTCGGGCAGGTGCGAGTACTTCTTCTCGAAGTTCTCCTCGAACATCACCGCCAGGTTGCGCGCGGCCTCGTCGTAGCGCGCGGTGCTCTGCCAGTACTGGCGCGGCACCAGGATGCCATCGGGCACGCCATAGCACGTCGTGGGAATGTCGACGTTAAAGATGTCGTCGTGCACGAACTCGCTGTCCTCGATGGTGCCGTCGAGGGCGCGCGCGACCAGCGAGCGCGTGTAGGCCAGCTCGATGCGATGACCCACGCCGTAGCCGCCACCGATCCAGCCGGTGTTGACCAAATAGACGCGCGTGCGGCCGTCGGCAATACGCTCGCCGAGCATCTTGGCGTAAACCATGGGGTCGAGCGGCATAAACGGCTCGCCGAACAGCGAAGAGAACGTGGGCGTGGGCTCGGTGACGCCGACCTCGGTGCCGGGAATCTTAGCCGTAAAGCCCGTCACAAAGTGGTACATGGCGGCATCGGCCGTCAGACGCGAGATGGGCGGCAGCACGCCAAAAGCGTCGCAAGTCAGGAACAGCACGACACTCGGAGTGGTGCCCATGCCCTTAGTCCACGCGTTAGGAATGTGCTCCTCGGGATAGGCCACGCGCGTGTTGTGCGTGATCGAGATGTCGTCGTAGTTGGGCTTGCGGTTCTCGTCGAGCACCACGTTTTCGCAGATCGCGCCAAAGCGGACAGCGTTGAAGATCTCGGGCTCGTGGAAGGCGTCCAGGCCCTCGCATTTGGCGTAGCAGCCACCCTCGATGTTGAAGATGCCCATGTCGGACCAACCGTGCTCGTCGTCGCCGATCAGTAGGCGCGTGGGGTTGGCCGAAAGCGTAGTCTTGCCGGTACCGGACAGGCCAAAGAACACGGCGGTCTCGTGCGTGACGGGGTCCATGCTGGCCGAGCAGTGCATGGGCAGCACGTCGTCCTCGACGGGCAGCAGGTAGTTCATGACGCTAAAGATCGACTTTTTAATCTCGCCGGAGTAGCCGGTGCCGGCGACCAGAATCACGCGTTCCTGGAAGTTGATGACCACGGCGGCGCTGGAGTTGAGGCCCTTGATGGCAGGGTCGCACTGGTACCCGGGTGCCGCGAGTACGCAAAAGTCCGGCTCGCCGGTGCGCGCAATTTCGCGGGCGAGCGGACGGGCGAGCATCTGTTTAATAAAGAGTGCCTGGCTGGCACGCTCGCAGGCAACGAGCAGTCGACGCGTGTGGTTGCGGTCGGCGCCTGCCATGCCACGGGTGACGAACACGTCGCGCTCGTTGAGATAGTCGACGATGCCGGCCTTGATGGCCTCATAGCTCTCGACGGACAGCGGGCGGTTGACGGCGCCCCAGGCAATCTTGTCGTGGACATCGGGGGTGTCGACGATAAAGCGGTCATTGGGGGACCGGCCGGTACGCTCCCCCGTTTCGATCACCAGCGCGCCGTTGGATGCCATGCGGCCTTCTTCGCGGCGGATGGCGTGCTCGACGAGCTCCGCGGCAGGTAGATCGACCAGCAGACGGGGCTGATTCTCGGCGGGATCTTCAACGAGCGTAATACCAAAGTTGGACAAAACTTCTGCAGGGGTAACACCAGGCATGGGGCCTCCTTTAAAAACGCGACACGTGGACGCGGCGCGCACTTTACTCACGTAAAGCCCGTTGTACCCGATATGCAAAAACGTTTTTGCGGCAAGGGCGGCAAGCCCGCCCAACGGTCAAAAATCGCAGGCAAGCGGCCCAGTCATTGGGGACGTTCTTAAACGACTAGTCATTGGGGACACTCTTGAACAGGCAACATTCAAGGAGTGTCCCCGGATGCCGGCACTTAGAGACGTTCCCAAAGTGCCGGCACATAAGGAACGTCCCTAAGTGCCGACTACAGCGGCAGGTTTTGGCCGAGCATGGCTATGGCGCTCATCAGGACCAGCATGCCGGCAGCGTAGGGCAGCACGGCGCCTAGGAGCTCGGCATCCCTGCCGCGCACGTGGACGGCAGCCAGACCAATCGCGAGCGTCTGCGGAGAGATCATCTTACCGGCGGCGACGCCCAGGGCGTTCAACGCGACCATCCAGTAGTCGCTCACACCCAGCGCAGTGGCAGCCTGGCTCTGAATGGGGCCAAACAGCATGCCCGAAGATGTGCCCGAAACGGTCACGAACGCACCGACCGCACCGATCCACGGAGTCAGAATCGGGTACAGGCCGCCGGCGACCGCAATGCAAAACGCACTGATCGACGAAATCATGCCGGCATAGCCCATCACCTTGGCGCAGCCCAGCACCGAAAGCATGGTGATAACCGTCGGCGTCATCTGCTTGACGGTCGCGGCCAGCACCTCGCCCATCATGCGCGGCGAAGCACCCTGAATGGCGCCGCCGACAAACGCCGCCAGGAAAATCCAGACACCTGGCGTGTTGATCCACGAAAACGTAAGCGTACCGGGATTCTCACCGCAATACACCTGCACGTGGCTCGCAAACGGCGCGAGCGCAGCATGCACGGCGGGTACCAGGTTAGACGTGCCCAGCAGCAACACAAAGATCAGGATGAAGCACGACCAGGCCGAAAGCGCCGACTTAACGGTGAGCTTCTTCCCCGCCTCGATATTCATGTGGAAGCGCGCATCCAAGTGGCCGGACTTCTCGGCACGCATGGCAAGCGCGGCGGTCAGCGCGAGCGAAACGATAGATCCTACGACCACGGTCAGCTCGGGACCCACAAACATGGCAACGACCAAAGCCGCGCCGACAAACGACACGCCGGAGAGCAACGCCACGCCGGCAACACCGTGTAGGCGCTCGCCCACACTCGCGGCATTGCCCTGGTCATCGGCAACACGGCCCGCAACCAGCACAATAAATAGCGGCATCACCAAAAAGAACGGTGCGAGCTGTACCAGCTGAACGGTCGCCAGGTGCAGGGAATCCAAACCCACCAGGTCGGCAACGGACACCGTGGGAATGCCGATGGAGCCGTAGGGCGTGGGCACGCCGTTGGCCAGCAGGCAGATGAGCACGGCAGGCACGGCCTCAAAGCCCAGGCCCGCGAGCATGCCGGCGGGAATGGCGACAGCGGTACCGAAGCCGGCCATGCCCTCCATAAAGCCACCGAAGCACCAAGCCACGAGCAGCGCCAGCAGACGGCGGTCGCTGCTGATGGAGGTGATCATGCTGCCGATCACGTCCATGGCGCCCGTGCGAACGCACAGGTTATACGTGAATACCGCGGCGATGATCACCAGGACGATGGGCCACAGGGCCATCAAAAAGCCTTCGAGCGAGGCGGTCGCGATCTGCGCTGCCGGCAGGTGCCACCATGCGAAGGCAAGCAAGCACGAAAGGACAAACGATCCGATAGCGGCCTTCCAAGCTGGCCATTTAAAGCACAGCAGCATCACGACCAGCCAAATAATCGGCACAAGAGCCAGTAAGAATGCGGCGACGTCCATGGGTAGAAGCTCCTTGGTGCCGCGTGGGCGGCATCGGGGGGTCACAAAACTTCATCAGGATACCGCACGTTTACCGACAAATTACAGCCGCCCGCCGAAATTATTGAACAACCTGTTCAAAAACACGAGCGAACACCGCGGTGTCTATACTAGAGCGCAGCAATAGAAAGGACCCCGCTTTGAGCATCACGCCCCTCGATAGCATTCGCCGCGCCATCGCCCGCCGCAACGGCATCTCCAACCCCGCTGCATCGAGAGATGGCGCCGCGAAGGCCCAGGGCGGTCGCATCGAGAACGGCCTCTTCCCTGCCTCGCACACTGCCGAGGAACTCGCACGCATCCAAGAGCTGAGTCAGCGCAACGCCGGCGGGCCCGATAGCAGCCAAGCCACACGTCGCCGGCGCGAACGCGATCGGGAGCTCGGCCCCGTCCGCCGCATGGTCAACGCTTGGTGGAACCGTCTGCTCGGCGCCGTCTACGGCGGCGGGTTCTCCAAGCAAGAGGATGAATACGCAGAGCACGCCACCCGCCGCGATTACCTTTGGAACGCTCTCGGCACCGCCGTGTGGGGCTTAGCGTTTCCGCTGCTCACCATCGTGTCCACACAGCTCGTGGGCGCCGAAGAAGCAGGCTAATTCTCCATCGCCTTCGTTACCGGCACGCTCATCATGATCGCATGCAACTACGGCGTGCGCAATTTCCAGGTCTCAGACATCGACGCAATGACGTCCTTTGCCTCCTACCAACTCAACCGCTGGCTTTGTGGAGCGCTCGCCCTAGGCTGCGGCCTCATGTATAGCAGCGCCCGCGGCTATGACGCGCAGATGGCGACGATCGGCCTGGGCGTCTACCTGTATAAGGTCATCGACGGCGTCGCCGACGTGTACGAAGGCCGCCTGCAGCAGGCCGACAAGCTCTACTTGGCTGGAATGAGTCAAACGCTACGCTCCGTCGGCGTCATCGCGGTCTTCAGCGTGGCGCTGTTCCTCACGCGTAGCATGCCCATCGCAGCCATGGCCATGGGCATCGCCGCGATCGTCTCGCTCGTGCTGGTCACCGCGCCGCTCGCCCTGCTCGAGACCGAAAAATCGCGCCGCGTAAGCCTGCGCGAGGTCGGCCACCTGTTTGTCCAGTGCGCCCCACTCTTTGGCGCGCTATTCCTGTCCAACCTTATCGAAAGCATGCCCAAGTTTGTGATGGAAGGAACACTGGCCTACAAATACCAGCTGTACTTTAATGCCCTGTTTTTTCCAGCCCAGGCTATTCTGTTGAGCATTGGATTTGTCTATAAACCGCAGCTCCTGCGCTTGTCGAGCATTTGGGCTAATCCTCGCAAGCGTCGTCGCTTTGACCTGATTATTGTTGCCGTTATGGCGCTGATCGTGGTCATCACCGGCGTGTGCGCCGCATTTATGGCAGGTCCCGGTATTCCCCTCATGAGCTTTATGTACGGTCTCAGCTTTGAGCGCTACCGTACGCTGGCGCTGCTGATGGTCGTCGCCGGCGGCGTCACCGCGGCCATCGAGTTTATCTACGCCATCATCACGGTGCTGCGCCATGCCGGCGACGTCACCAAGGTCTACCTGATCTGCTTTGCCGCGAGTGTGGTGCTCCCAGTGATCTTAATCAACCTGCTGGGCCTGATGGGCGCCGTTGTGAGCTACCTAGCCATCATGGCCCTACTCCTGGTGCTACTGATTATCGAGTACGCCCACATCCGCCAACGCATCGAGCGCGACCGCAACCCGTACGGAGCCTAATTAGCTGCCCCCGGTCACCGGAATTTGCGATGGAATCGCCCCGGCTGGGGTCTCGTTGCGAACAATATGCATCACGCAAAACTAAGTGAGTAGACTTTTACCGAATCCCCGACCACACCGACAGAGCACAAGTCTGTGACCTGCGGTTTTATTGAGGCAAATATGTTGGGTGCTCGGCATCTCCAAAAAAGTCTACTCACTTAGCCAGCGAGCAGCCAAATGATTATTGAATCCCCGTCCCAGAATAATCATCGATGTTTTGGCATCGACAGCGAGCAGCCTCGAAGTGCCCCAGGTTGACGCGAAAGAGGAGCGACGCGTACTTCTGTACGCGAGCGACGGTTTGAGCGACAAGATGGGGTGCTTCGGGGCTGCGCAGCGTCAACGTGACCGCCGTTCGGTAGAACGGCGGAACAAGGTTATTCGCCCGGGTTGATGTTCGCGTAGAACTCCGCCCCATCATCGAGCCGCAGGATGCCCACGCGACCGAACTCGGAGCCGGTGGCGGCGGCGCAGTCGATGTCGATGCGATCGGGCACACCGGCAGTGTCCTCGCCGCCCAAGCGCACGATCTGCCCGCGTCCCGATTCCTCATCGAGCCCTGCCAGGCCGCCAACCTCGCAATAGCGCCCAAGCGATACCGTGGGCGTGTGACCGCTCACCACGACCGGGCCCTTGCCCTCGGCAGAAAGCAGCCCGGTCGGCACATCCCAATAGCCGTGACGAATCCATAGCAGGTCATCGGACGACTGCACCGCGAGCATCTGCTGCAGTAGCTCGCGATCGGCACCCACCGCTCCGACACCATCGGCACAATCGACGCCATGCTCAAGCAAAAACGCGCGCGCCGCCTTCATCTCGATTCCAGCATGTACCAGCAATTACGGGCGCTCCTCGGTCTCGGCCACCGCGTAGAGCGGCAGCGCGGCCATCCACCGCACGAGCTCCTCGTATGCCTCAAATTCCATGTCGTTGAGCTGCTCGCGCGTCGTCCAGCCACCGTTGATATCCCAGGTCTCGGCATCAAGCGGATCTTGGCCAATGATGGCATCGAGCATGATCTGCTCGTGATTGCCCTTGAGCACGCGGGTGTTGGGCAGCGAGCGCACGAGCTTAATAACGCCGACCGGATCGGGCCCGCGATCGATCATGTCGCCCAGCACGTAAAGCGTGTCGTCGGACGTCAACGAGATCTTAGACAGGGCCTCGTCAAGCTCACGAACGTGCCCGTGATCATCAGATCTCACATAGCTCGCCATGGTACGCCTCTCCTCGCATTGCGGCCGAAGCCCGGTGCCGCAACTAAAACTTCAAGTTGAACTTAAACGTTACCCATTGTACTCCGTTGCAATAAAGCTGGAAAGGGTTTCCGAGCAGAGGCAAAGACGGCAGCCGTCTATGACGATATCGCGCATGCCCGCAATCCACCCCCATACACCCACCATCTTTGGGTACAAATAACCGCAGACAACTGACCGTGCCACGCCAACCACCCAGGAGCGGACACTCCCTATGAACCAGATTCTTCTCTTTATCGGCCTCGTCATTATTCTGTGCCTGACCATCAAACCCGTCGGCAAAAAGCTCCCCTTCCCCACCCTGCTCATCTTTATCGCGCTCGGCATGCTGTTGGGCGTCAACGGCCCGGCGCATATCGACTTTAGCGACTATGCGCTCACCGAAACCGTCTGCAGCACGGCGCTGCTGTTCATCATGTTCTACGGCGGCTTTAACACCAACATCGACCGCGCCAAGCCCGTCGCCGCGCCCGCGGTGTTGCTGAGCACGCTCGGCGTCGTCATCACCGCAGGCATCACCGGCGTGTTCGCCCACATTGTGCTGGGCTTCGACTGGATCGGCGGCCTGCTGCTGGGATCGGTCGTGGCGTCGACCGATGCGGCCAGCGGCTTTAGCGTGCTGCGCGAGCACAGCCTTTCACTGAGGGGCGGCACCGACTCGCTGCTCGAGGTCGAATCGGGCTCCAACGACCCCGTCGCCTACATGCTCACCGCCGTGCTCGCCACACTCGCGGCCGGCGGCGACATCAACATTCCCGCACTGCTGGCCAAGCAGATTATCCTGGGCGCGGGCCTGGGCCTTGCCATCGGCTGGGCGGCGGGCCGCCTGATTGAACGCGCGCACGCAACGGCCGAGGGCGCGCAGACCATCTTTTTGTTCGCCGTGGCCATCGTCGCCTACGCGCTACCAAGCTATCTGGGCGGCAACGGCTTTTTGGCTGTATACCTGGTCGGCATTGTGCTGGGTGCCAGCGACATCACCGGCAAGGTCGAGATGGCACACTTCTTTGCCACCCTCACCGAGATGGCAGAGATGACGATCTACTTCTTGCTCGGCCTACTCGTGCCGCCCGCGCGCTTGCCGCAGATGCTGCTGCCGGGCCAGGCGCTCATCGCGGTTATGCTCTTCGTGAGCCGTCCCCTCGCCGT
>URTW01000088.1 GCA_900550815.1 uncultured Collinsella sp. | reverse complement strand
TCAACTTCGGCGGCATGACCAGAAGGTCAATGCCGCCTCGTTTCAAGGCACCTTGCTCGCTCTGGCGGGCTTTCGCTCATATGACCCAATCCGCTGTCAAGAGCCACAATGGCCCCGCCGACCGCTTGCAATCGGTCGGCGGGGCCTGCCGTTGAACCCGTCCCGGTCCGCCCCCGGCATGTCGTCGACGCCTTCGGCTCAGTCTCATATCCGCGGATACCGCTCCGGCGGCCCGCAATCCTCTCCTTCGGCGGGGCTCCCCAAGTCTGACTACGCGCATGCGGCCGCCGCCGCGCGCCCAGCGAAAGCGGGGGTATCCCCGAAGGCTGCCCGGCTCGCCGGGACGGGGGCTATGTCTATTCGGTTGCCTCCCGGCACATCGCGCCGAGGGCCCACAGCCACCTCACGAGCTCGGCGGCGGTGGCGGCGTTCGCCTTCGCCTGGGGCATGCCCCTGGCGAGCATCTCCTCGCGGCGCCGGAGCAGGCGCGCGGAACCCTTCCTCCCGTGCATCCTTACCTCGAGCGGGACGCCGCTGCCCTTGGGCATCAGCTTCGGTTGGTGGCTCGCCTGGACGTAGCTCCAGGACCCCTCGACAGCCAACCTCCTGACGAGGGCGTTGCCGGCCCCGCTGATCCCGCCGAGGCGCACGGAGTCCGCGCTCGACCTCTGCTTCGGGGCGAGGCCGAAGTAGGACGTCACCTGCCTGCCGGAGCGGAACCTCGAGAAGTCGCCGACCTCGGACGCGAAGGCGGCGGCGAGCGCGAACCCGCATCCCTTGATCGACTGGAGCGCCTCGACCTCCGCCGAGAGGGGGCCCGCCGCGACGGCGGCCCTGTACTCGGCGAGGAGATCGTCGCGCGTCTCGGAGGCCGCCTCGACCTCGCTCCTCAGCGCCGCCAGCGCCCGGATGCCGCCGTCGTCGGCGGGCCGAACCTTGTCGAGCCACCTGAGGAAGTCGTACGTCCAGTACCTCCGGGGGTTTCCGGCCGGCGTCGTGCCGCCGTAGGCGTAACCCCGGCGGGCGAGGAACGCCAGGAGCCGCTGCTTCGCCGCCGCGAGCCTCGCGGTCGCCGCGTCGTGGGCCCCGGCGAGGTCCCTGAGCCCCTCGATCTCGGGGGACGGCACCCATACCGGGGCGACGTCGTGCGACAGTATCGCCTTGGCCATCCTGGCCGCGTCGTTGCGGTCGTTCTTGGACGAGAAGTCTGCCGCCGACCTCGGGACCTTGGAGACGGCCGCGACGACGCAGTCGACGCCGAGCCCGGAGAGCTCCCTCTGCGGGGCGAAGCCGAGGTAGCCGCTCTCGTAGGCGGCGAGCGACGGGCCCGGGAAGCCCGACATCCACTCCGCGACCTCGCCCCACGGGTTGCCGCGGAACCTCCTCGTCACTGTCTCGCCCGTCTCCGCGTCGAGCGCGCAGACGGTGGTGGACCTGAGGTGTACGTCCATTCCGAAGGCGGTAGAATATCTAGGCACGGGAGCCTCCCAACCTCGTTGCGGCGCGGCTGCGCCTCTGGCACTTCAACAACATTGTCGCAGCCCCGACCCGCGGTCACGAGCGGGGGCTCCTGTCGTTTCCGTGCCCTCGGATTGGGTCATAGTGTCTGACTTTGCCAAGGCATCGGCGCCGCCGTTGTTGGTACTTGGGGACGTTCCTTATGTGCCGGCACCTGGGGACACTCCTTGTAGTCTTTGGGGAGTGGTTACTTGCTCGCGAACAGCCAGACTAGGATGATCACCAGGATTGCGGCGACGATGCAGACGATGGCGCCGGTGAATTTGATGCGTGAGTCGCGGGTACGCTCGCGCACCGCGTCCTCGGTGGCCTCGAGCTGGGCGACTTCTCGCTCGGTCTCGGCGTGTTCGGCTTTGTCTCGGGCCAAGGATCCTGCAAGCGACTCAGTGATCTCTGGGTGGTCGTGCACCTCGGTCGCCTGTTCGATAATCGACTGCGCATGCGCGGCATCTGCTTGGGCGTTGGCGATGGTCTGCTCTTGGTCGCGGCGTGCCTTGTCCTCGGCGGCGATCTTCTCGCGCAGTTCGCGCTGGCGCGTTGCAGCGGCGGTTTTTGCGGTCTGCAGCTCGTCGCGCGCGGCATCGGCCTCTGCCGTCACGGCCTGATGGGCTCGCTTAGCGTCGGCGATGGGGGCTTGCGCCTGTTCGACGGCCTGCTCGGCTGCGGCAAGCGAGTGCTCAAGGTCGGCGGTAATGCGCGGGACATCTTCTTCGGCTTTACGCAGGGCATCTGCCGTGTCGGAGATCTGCATCGAGAGCTCGCTGGTGCGCACCGTATAGTTGGCGGGATTTGCCGAGGGATTGCGTTGCAGCTCGGCGTACTCATGACGCAGTGTCTCGAGCTGGGCGCGTGTGGCGTCGACGGTTTGTTGTGCGGCCGCAATGCCGGCGTCTCGCTCGGCTTTCACCTTGTCGCGGATGCGCTTGGAATCCTCAAGACGTCGAACGAGGCGGTTGCCGGTCTCGCGAGAGCTCGCCTCGCGGGCCTCCACGGCGTCGAGCGCGGCCTTCAGGCGGAGCTCAGTCGCGTCATCCTCTGTCTTCATTTGTTCGAACTGACCCTTGAGCTCTGTCGCTTTGGCGGCGTGGGCATCACGGTCAATCTCGGCGGCCGCTGCAGTCTTTTGGGCCGTGGCGATCGCCTGACGCTGGTCGGCGACGATCTGGTCGTAGCGGCCTGCGATATCCTGGCGCGTCTCGAGCTCCTCGGCCTGATCGGCAATGCGCTGCTCAAGTTCGGCCAGGTGGGCGCGGGCATCGGCAAGTGCCTTTTTCGCGGCGTTCATCTCGCGCATGGCCGAGGCGCCCTGGGCAATAAAGGTGCCCACGGCGTTCGCGGTGTTCGAGACAGCGGTCCCCAGATCGCGGTTCGCGGCAGGGGAGTGCGAGGCGGTCGGGCGAGCGGTGTCAGCAGTATCCGCATCGGCAGCCTGCGGCACGGAGATGTTGCCGGTGCCGCCCTCGACCACAGAAAAGCCTGCTGCGTGCGGGTCGACCGCATCGGCGCCAATCGTGGGGTGCTCGAGCTGCAGAAACGAGGGCATGGTGCTGCCCTGGTCGGCAACCGGAGTCTCGCCGGGTACAAAGGTCGAGGCCGCCTCGGCAGCCTCCTCTTCCTCGGCATCAATATCGGCATCGGCGACGGCGTCTTTCATCGCTTTGACAGCATCCATCATGGAGTCCATGACGGCATCGAGCTCTTCTTCCGAAGACACCTCGATGGGGCCCGCTGCTTGCGGGGCGGCGTCCTGTACAGGGGCGTCGTCCTGAGCGGGCGCATCGTCGTTTTGCTCATCGGCGTTTTCTGTTTCGGGGGTTTCCGCCGTAGCGCTTTCGTCCAAGATGGGGTCGTCGAGGTCAATATCATCGCAGGTCACAGTGTCAGTATCTGCGGTGACGTCTGCGGGATCATCAATATGCTGTTGAGTCTGGGGGTCCAGCTCGTCTGTCATAGGCATGTGCTCCTCATCGTTGTTTGTCACCCTATGATAAAGTCTCGCGCCGACATCCCGCGCGCCGCAGCAAAGTTTCAAAACGTGTTCGATGGCTCGATCTGATAACAATAACTCGGCCGCTTTATCCAGTTTGTGCTTGACAATCCCTTCGCCGAACGACGTGGTGCCGTTCGCCTACCGCGGTCTTTTATTTTTGCTTGAACACGCTAAAGTTGCATCTCAGCTTTTGGCGCGTGAAGTTGGATACGCGCAGTCGGCGGGCGTGCCCGTCGCGATTTGAAAGGACTATGTATGGGACTTTTCACTGGTAAGACCGTGATCGTCACCGGCGGCGGCAAGGCCACGCTTAAGGACGGTTCTGCTGGCTCCATCGGCTACGGCATCGATATCGCATTTGCCAAGGAGGGCGCGAACCTCGTCATCACTGGCCGCAACGTCGCCAAGCTCGAGGCCGCCAAGGAGTCTCTCGAGGCCGAGTACGGTGTCAAGGTTCTGCCTGTTCAGGCTGATGTTTCGGCCGGTCAGGACAACGAAGCCGTCGTCCAGAACGTCATCGACAAGGCCATTGAGGAGTTCGGCCGCATCGACGCCGTCGTCAACAATGCTCAGGCCAGCGCCTCGGGCGTGACCATCGCCGATCACACCATGGACCAGTTTAACCTGGCCATTTACTCCGGTCTGTATGCTACCTATCTGTATATGCAGAAGGCCTATCCGCACCTGAAGGAGACCAAGGGACCCGTGGTCAACTTTGCTTCGGGCGCCGGCCTGTTTGGCAACTATGGTCAGTGCAGCTATGCTGCCGCCAAGGAGGGCATCCGCGGCCTGACCCGCGTTGCCGCCAACGAGTGGGGCAAGGACGGCATCAACGTCAACATCGTGTGCCCGCTTGCTTGGACCGCTGCGCTCGAGAACTTCCAAGATGCCTATCCCGAGGCGTTCAAGGCCAACGTCCACATGCCGCCGGCGGGTCATTACGGCGACGTCGAGAGGGAAATCGGCCGCGTGGTCGTTCAGCTCTGCGGTCCCGACTTTAAGTACATGAACGGCGAGACCGTCACCCTCGAGGGTGGCATGGGCCTGCGGCCTTAGGGGTTACGGCGTTTTACCAAACGCCGTAACGGGCCGACGCTGCGCGGCCGCCAGGGCGACAACTTGTCATTCAAAGAGGGCGGCATGACCAGAAGGTCTATGCCGCCCTCTTTTCATGCCAATTTGTTCGCCCTGGCGACCGCTCGCTGGCATTGCCAGAGCATCGGCGTTGCCTTGGCTGTTGGAAATGATCCCAATGACTATGACCCCTTTGCATCAGTTTCTGTCGAGTCGGTGCTTCTTGCGGGTTGCCCGTATAATGGTTTGCGTATGAACCGCAACCAAGGAGTTCCAGTTTATGGACCAGAGCCTTTTTAAATTCGACCTGATCGCCGAGGACCCGACGACGCATGCGCGTGCCGGCGTGCTGCACACCCCGCACGGCGACATCGAGACGCCGATCTTTATGCCCGTGGGCACCAAGGCAAACGTCAAGGGTATTCCTACCGAGACCGTCAAACAGCTCGGCGCCCAGATCGTGCTTGCCAATACCTATCACCTGTCCATGCGTCCCGGCGAGGACACCATCGCCGAGCTGGGCGGCCTGCACAAGTTTATGAACTGGCACGGCCCTATCCTCACCGACTCGGGCGGTTTCCAGGTCTTCAGTCACAACGATGCCGTCAAGCTCACTGACGAGGGCGTGCGCTTTATCGTCAACGATTACGACGGCCGCCACGTGTTCTGGACTCCCGAGGACAACATTGAGATCGCCATGAAGCTCGGCTCCGACATCTGCATGCAGCTGGACCAGTGCCCGGGCTATCCCGCCACGCGCGCCTACGATGAGCGCGCCGAAGCGCTGTCGAGCATGTGGGCCGAGCGCTGCTATAAGGCGCATACCCGCGACGACCAGGCACTCTTTGGCATCGTTCAGGGCGGCATGCACCTGGACCTGCGCTTGCGCTCGCTGCGCCATCTGGAGGAGTGCGGCGACTTCCCCGGTTACGGCATCGGCGGCTACTCGGTGGGCGAGGACCACGAGACCATGTTCGAGACCCTGGCACCGCTCGTAAGCGAGTACATGCCCAAGCACAAGCCGCGCTACCTGATGGGCGTCGGCAACCCCACCACCCTCGTGCGCGGTGTGGGTGTGGGCATCGACATGTTCGACTGCGTGCTGCCGACGCGCACCGGCCGCATGGGCACGGCGTTTTCGAGTGAGGGTCGCCTTAACTTCCGCAACGCCCGCTTTGCGCACGACGACGGCCCCATCGATCCCACCTGCACCTGCCCGGTGTGCACGGGCGGTTACAGCCGCGCACTCATTCGCCACATGGTCACGCAGAAGGAGATGCTCGGCGGCATTCTGCTGTCGATGCACAACATCTACTACCTGCTCAACCTTATGCAGCGTGCTCGCCAGGCCATTATCGAGGGCCGCTATGGCGCATTCGTGAGCGATTGGATGAATAGCCCTGCCGCGGTGGATTACTAAGGGCGACAGGCGCGCTTACAGAGCGTGGGCAACGGCAAAGGCTGAGCGGCAGCCGCTCGTCACATTCGCTGACGTCGGCTGCGCGACCGCTGACCGATAGCTTGCAAGCGCGTGATGCAACGTGGGTACCATACCGAATGGTTGATGTTCGGGCGGGTATTTGACGCATGGCGGCGACCCCGCCCGCTTTTCTTTTTCTCGATAGGAGTACCCATGATTAAGAATGAGAACGTCGAGGGCGAGCCCGCCTACGACGAGACGTACCGCCGCGGCCCCGTGGTTATGCGCGGCCCCATGATTCCTAAGGACAACACCTACGCCAACCTGCTGGCGCCCGAGGATTCGACCGACTGGCTGCATGCCGATCCCTGGCGCGTGCTGCGCATTCAGGCCGAGTTTGTCGATGGCTTCGGCGCGCTTGCCGAGCTTGGCCCCGCAGTGACCATCTTCGGCAGTGCCCGCACGCCTAAGACCGATCCGCTCTACAAGGCGGCGCGTACCGTCGGGCGCAAGATCGCGCAACGTGGCGTGGCGGTTATCACCGGTGGCGGCCCCGGCATCATGGAAGCGGCCAACAGGGGAGCGGCGAGTGTCAACGGCAAGTCAGTTGGCCTGGGCATTGAATTGCCGCACGAGCAGGGGCTCAATAAATACGTAAACCTCGGTATGAACTTCCGCTACTTCTTTGTGCGCAAAACCATGTTCGTTAAGTACAGCTCGGGCGCCATCGTGTTTCCCGGCGGCTTTGGCACGCTCGACGAGATGTTCGAGGTGCTCACGCTGGTGCAGACGCACAAGGTCAAGCGCATGCCGCTCGTGCTGGTGGGCAGCGAGTACTGGCAGGGCCTGTTCGACTGGCTCAACGGCCCGGTGATGAGCGCCGGTATGATCAGCCCGCTCGATCCGGATTTGGTACACATTACTGACGACCTCAACGAGGCCGTCGACATTGCGCTCAGCGGGTTGATGTAGAGCAATCGTGCCCACCGCGACATGAATATGTATGGCAATCTGAAGCTATCTAACGTCAGTTTGCCGTTTATATTGGGTATACTGATGCAAAAGACGAGAGCGAGGAGGTCGCAAATGTCTACAGCAACAGTTAAGCCTACGACGGTTCGCATCGAAGAGGGGCTCAAGGAGCAGGCGACTGAGTTCTTGGATTCGGTCGGCCTCAGCCTCAATTCCTATCTCAATCTTGCCGTTCGGCAGCTGGTAAATCAGCGAAAGATTCCTTTTGAGATTGTAGGAAGGGCGGAGGTGCCCAACGAGGCGACGAGGCGTGCCAAGGTGATCGCCGAGGCTCATGAGTTGGGGGTTTTGCCGGACGATAGCCCGTCATTCAACAACGCTGATGAGCTTATATCATTCCTCGATGAGGACTAGCGATGTTTGAGATTAAAGTCGAGGCTCAGTTTAAGGCGGATTATAAACGGACGATGCGCATCCATCCGCAGCTAAAAACCGAGTTTAAGGCGGCGGTCGCAGAGCTTGCAGCTCACGGCTCGCTTCCCGCGGAATATGGCGCCCATGAGCTTTCAAACCCGGGCGGAAACTACAACGGCCACATCGATTTCCATCTATCCGATGGCTTGGTCGATGTGGTCGTTCTTTATCTTCCCCATAAGACTAACCCAGTGATTAGGCTGGTAAGAATGGGCGCTCATCAGGAGTTGTTTCAGGGTCCGCTGGGCTGATCGCTGATTTCTAAGTTGCGGTGGAATGGGGATTGATTGGCGGCTAATAAGCCAAATACAGTCCCCATTTCACCGCAAGTGGTGGGGATGGCCTGCCTGTTGACGTGGCATCTGGCTTTCCCTTGTGGTTGATTTCGTCTAAGAGCTCCGCTGCGATCTCGCTGTTTTTGAACCTGATGCTGCAGTCTTCTTTCTTGGGGAAAGCTAGTAGCGGGATCGTTCCGTACCAGTTAGTTTCTTCGTCAATTATCGCTGCACACAAACGTCCTTCTGCTCTAATGGCATGCTCGACGTTCATTTCTGCCAAAGTCTCGCTTGCATCTTCGCGCGGAGTCGAGGCAATGAAAAACTCAAGAGCAATCCCTCGGGCAGTGGCACCTTTGATTGCATCGCCGAGCTTTGCGAGGCAGGCGGCGGATGCGTAGGGCGC
>URTW01000087.1 GCA_900550815.1 uncultured Collinsella sp. | reverse complement strand
CTCAGTAAATCAAACAACGACAACCAATGTCAGCACCATTGCGATGATAGCTGCCGAATGACCAATGAGAGATGCACCGACAGACGATATGAAACCGCCCACGCAAGCGGAGATGGCATAAGAGGCATAGAAAACAAATCGCTCAACGACATTAAGTCTTACGAGCTGGTCCTGAGAGACGCTGTCAATGTAAATCGCTTCTATGGATCCGCTCACACATGCAACGGCAAAACCCTTGAGAGCACCCGCGCCGATTAAAAGCAGAGGAGAACGGACGAGAAGCAGGGCGACATAGTATCCAAGCATCCCCACGACGCCAACGAGACCACTTGTCTTTCGTCCAAACCTATCGGCAATATAGCCAGTGGGAACTTCAAGGATGAACTTGCTCATTTGATATGCAATCATCATGCTAGAAATCGCTACCATCGAAAGCCCGACGAACTCAAGGTAGACGGTTAGAAAATACAAGATGGTGCTAAAGTTCGAAAGGAAAACGAACATCATATAAAGCAAAATCGTACGGTTTTTCATGCCCCGTCCTCCAAGAGTCAGCAATCTAAATCGGAATCTTAGAAAAGCATGAGGGCAAAACTGTCAGCTATGTGTTGCAAGGCGTCAATAATCACTTGACGTCTCGAAGCCAATTAATCTCACGAAGCAAGATGACGCAATAGGTGCAGAAAAACCGTCTGGTGTCGATCGGTCCAGGCATTTTGTCGATAGCAAAAGTAGATGGGCAAGGCTACGTCATGCGAGCCTTCAATGGAGCACTCGCTCACTTCCAGTCCATCTGATGCGAGAGAAGAGCCAGAAAAACTCAATATCAATCCCCCGGCTTGAAGAAACTCAGTCTGCGCCCTGTTTCCGTATTCGACATCGCGAAAGCGGAAATTAACCAGCTGAGCTTCGGGACATTGATTAATCGCATTGAGACAGGGTGACAAATTAATTGGAACAGCGAGCCTGCCGCCCAGTAACTCACGAACGGTCATAGCACCCACAGATTGATGACCAGCTGGGCATGAAAGAACCCTGAGCTCCTTTTCACCCATATATTTTGAAGAAAGGACGCTGTCCCGTGGTTCCTCAAACGAGATAGCCGCGTCCGAAATGCCAAGTATAAGTGATTCAAAGCATGTAGCCGTTGGCTGATGCCACACATCGAGGTGAATCTGAGGGTGCGAGCTTTCAAACGAGTCATACCAGTTTTCGGCAAAAAGGCGCCCCCGCCCATGAAGGCAGGGGGCGTAAAGACGAAAGTGGCCGTCGGGCGAGACGCCGGCGTCCCTCGATTGAGCGTACTTTTTGAGATCGTCGACTTGTGCCAGGATCACGCGTGCACGACGCGCAAATTCTCTGCCCGCCGGAGACAAAACAGCCTCCCCCGCCGATCGGTTGAGCAAAACGATCTGATACTCAGATTCCAACTTTTTGATTGCCGACGAAACGGCCTGCGGACTCACATGAACGGCGCGAGCTGCTTTGCGCACGCCGCCATAGTTCGCTACCGCTTGAAGGTATTCGAGTTGAGAAAGCTGCATAGATTACTCCAAAGGCAGCCAAGTCGACGGCCTACGCGCCCTCAGATGAGGTTCTCACCCAAGTTCTTGCCGCCGAGGACGTGCATATGGAAATGCATGACGGTCTGACCGGCGTTGACGCCCTTGTTGGAGATGACGCGGAAACCGTCCTCCAAGCCCTTGGCCTTAGCGACCTCCTGGATGGCGTGAGCCATGGCGCCCATGGTCTCGGCCGGCACGTTATCGGCGATATCGCTGTAGTGCTTCTTGGGGATCACGAGCGTGTGGACCGGCGCCTGGGGATTGAGGTCATCGAAGGCGATGACCTGATCGTCCTCATAGACAACGGTCGAGGGAATCTCGTGGTTGGCAATTTTGCAGAAGATGCAATCGCACATGGTTGGTTCCTTTCTCACAGACCAAGGTAATTATATTTGGTCGGGATGGTTAGATCGAGAGGTTGTCGTCGATGTTGGCGGCTTCGCCGTCGGCGAGCACGTCGTTGCCGTCGACGTCCTTAAGAAGCACCGCGACCTTCTGCTCGGCATCGGACAGGCGGGTGCGCAGGCTCTTGAGGAGCTCGACGCCGCGGGTATAGCTCTCGAGCGACTCCTCGAGCTCCATATCGCCCGACTCCAAGCTGCGGATGATGAGCTCCAACTCCTGTGAAGCCTGCTTGTACGTAAGCTGCTCGACCGGGGTCTTCTCTGCCATATCTGTTTCCTTTCCTAAAGGTTTATCGCTATGAAACGCGGCCTACTCGACCGTATTGACCGTTGCTGCCACGTTGCCGTCTGCCATGCGCACGCGGATGGCGTCGCCCGGCTTAAAGGTCTTGGCGCTCGTGGCCACCCCATCATCGCTGTACGCGATGGAATAACCACGGGCAAGCACCTTGAGCGGCGACAGGGCATCGAGCGAGGCTGCCGCACGGCCCAGGTCGGATGCTGGCTTGTTGAGCATCGTGCGCCCCTGATGCTCCAGGCGGGAGCTTGCGAGCGTGAGCGCATGGCGCTTGCCATCGAGCCCCGAGGTGCTTGCAACCTGACGCTCGGGCAAGCGTTCAAAGCTGGATCGGAAAGCTCCGACCGAGCGTACTATGGCACCCGACAGGCGATCGGCGGTCAGCGCAAGCTCCGATTCGCGACGCTCGACCATAAATGTGGGGTCGTTGAGGCACGGGCGGCATGCAGCCGCATCGAGCGCATCGCCCAAGCGGGCCGTATAGGTATCCCAGGCACGGCGACCGCGCTGATCGAGCATCTCCAGGTCGACCTGGGCCGACCCAATCATCGATGCCATCGCGGCACCCAGACGCTGATGGCGTGCCTCGAGCACATCGGCCAACTCCGTCATAGCCGGCGCCACCGATTCTGCCGCCGCCGTGGGCGTGGAGGCGCGGCGGTCGCTCACCATGTCGCAAATCGAGGTATCGGGCTCATGGCCGATACCGGTCACCACGGGCACGGGACAGGCAGCCACCGCACGGGCAAGCTCCTCGTCGTTGAAGGTCATGAGGTCCTCAAAGGAGCCGCCTCCGCGCACCAGCAAGATGCAGTCGGGCGCCGGCGTGATTGCGGCGGCACGGCGCAGGCCCTCAATAAGCTCGGCCGGCGCACCCTCGCCTTGAACCTTGGCGCCCACGCAGACAAGCTCGACGAGCGGATTGCGACGGCGCAGCGTACGCTTGACGTCGTCGATTACGGCGCCCGAAAGCGAGGTGACGACTGCCACGCGCGAGCAGAACACCGGAATGCGACGTTTGCGCGCTTCGTCCATCAGGCCCTCGCGGCGAAGCTTTTCGGCCAACTGCGCCACTTGTTGACGCAGCAAGCCCTCCCCCGCCAGCGAGAACGAGCGGGCGACAAAGCTCATGCGGCCCGTGGCCTTATAGAGATTGAAGCTGCCCTTAAAGCTCACCTGCATGCCGTCGCGCAAGTCGAAGGTGCGCTTGAGATAGGCGCCCTTCCAAATGATGCAGTCAACGGCGGCCGAATCGTCCTTGATCTGGAAATAGCAGTGACCGCTTCGGGCGTTAGGACCACGAAAACCCGTGACCTCGCCCAGGACACTCAGCTGCGGAATGGCATCGAGCGCACCGGCGGCGATCTCCACCGCCTGGCTCACGCTGAGCTCCTTGCGCTCCTGATCGTCCGAACCGTCGAACTCGGCGGAAACGGCATTGCCGGTTAGATTCCAGCCTGCCACGCAGCCTCCTTTCGTCATCGTGCACAAGGGCTCCGGCCCCGTGCGAAATTAAGTCCAACACATAGTACAGCGCCGCGAGGACGCGAATCCCCGCGGCGCCCAGCGACCCAATTTGTTATCGGTTGGAGTTTCTGTTGTAGCGAGCCATAAGATAGAGCAGCTGAATAATCGAGGTGAGAGCTGCAGCAACATAGGTAAGTGCGGCTGCCGTCAGCACCTTCTTGGCGCCGTTGACCTGCTTGGAACTCATACCCGACTGCTCGCTGTACGCCACAGCACGTCGGCTGGCGTCAATCTCAACAGGCAACGTAACGAGTTGGAACAGCACGCTAAACGAGAAGAAGATCAGCGCGAGGGTCGCGAGCCCGGCAATGTTCATAAACAGGCCCAAGAGTAACACGATGGTCCAGGAGTTCTGGGTAAAGTTAACGACCGGGACCAGGGCGGTGCGCACCTTCATCATGGCGTAGCCGCTTTGACGCTGGGCGGCATGGCCCGCCTCATGGCAGGCCACGGCAACGCTTGCGACCGATCCGCCCGAACGGTTGGCATCAGAGAGGTACAGGTTGTTGTCCTGCGGGTTGTAATGATCGGTGAGCTCACCAGCGACGCCCTCGATACCCACGGCGTTGCAACCGTTGGCATCGAGCATGCGGCGAGCGACCGTGGCACCCGTATCGCCGTCCGAGCGCACCTTAGACCACGTCTTGTACGTCGAGTTGATATAGCTCTGCGCGGCAAGGCCAAGCACCGTGCAGACAAGAACAACCAGCAGGTACAGCGGGTCGATGCCAAAGCCGTATCCATAGTAATAAGGCATGCGAATTCCTCCGAATCGAGTTACACGTTGGAGGCATTCTACCCACTCAAGCGGCTAGTCTTCCTTATAGCAATTCAATTTTGCCGTCTTTCACCGTCAACCCCATATTGCCGGAAAGCAGATCGTCCAGGCGCGAGCCCACAAGCTCAAAGCGCCAACCTTCGCGCAGGCGGCTCTGCTCGGGATGCTCAATGTAGTCGGCCAGGTCATCGCGCGAGGCGATGACCGAGGTCGCCACGCCCGAGCGCTCGGCAACCAGGCGAATGAGCGCATACATGAGATCCGTCACGCTCTCCAACTCCGGCGAAATCTGACGGTGCCCGCGCACCATGAGCGGCAGGCGATCGTGCGGGCAGCTTGCGCCGCGCTTGATGGCCATGAGCGCACCGTCCACGTCGCGCTCCCCCAACTGATCGGTACCGCGAATGCTACGGAACTCCTCAACGCGCACGGGATTGCGCTTAACGAGCGCAAGCAGCGTGTCGTCGGACATGACCCACTTGCGCGGGATGTTACGGCGCTCGGCGCGGTCCTCGCGCCAGGCGGCGAGCTCGCGCGCGATGCCCAACTGGTGACGGCTGCGCGAATTGATGCGCTTGACCTTACGGAGCGCCTCGTGGCGATCGGCACGGTAGTGCGACTCAGCGACCAGAGGGCGCAGCTCGTCGACCACCCAGTCCACCCGGCCCAGCTCGCGCAGGCGACTCATCATCTCGGTATAGGCGACGATCAGGTACTTGACGTCATCGATCGCATACTCAATCTGCTTATCGGTCAGCGGGCGGCGCGACCAGTCGGTCAGCGACTCGGTCTTGGGCAGCGATACGCCGCAGAACGTCTGAACAAGCGCGCCATACGAAATCTGCTGGCGCTCGCCCAAAAAGGCGGCGGCGACCTGCGTATCGAAAATCGGTCGCGGCAGCACGCCCACGGTATGGAGCATGACCTCCATATCCTGCGAGCACGCGTGGAAGACCTTGATCACGCTCTCGTCGGCCATAAGCTCGGCCAGCGGCGATAGGTCGTCGATTACCAGGGGATCGACCGCAACGCTCTCGGCAGGGGTGGCAATCTGAACCAAGCACAGACGCGGATGAAATGTGCGCTCGCGCAAAAACTCGGTATCGACGGCAATCGCGTCGAACTCACGGGCGCGCTGGCAAAAGTCGAGTAGAGCCTGATGTGTGGAAATGTACATATCAACCCATCGAATAAGGTTAGGCCCGAAAAACACGGGTAGGATATCGGCATTGCCTTACAACTATACTCGGTTAGTCACAGAACGGGAACGTAAGTATGCGCTGCCTTATCATCCACAACCCGGCATCGGGCCCCAGCTCAGATGAAATCTACGCATTTACGCACGCCCTCGCGCAGGGCGGCGACGAGGTCGTGATGCGTTTTATCGGCGATGGCATGGAGCCCGAGGACGCCGTGGCAGACGTGCGCGAGTTTGATCGCGTGGTCGTTTCGGGCGGCGACGGCACCGTCTCCAACGTGCTCGACCAGATGCGCGGGTGCGGTGTCCCCACGCTCGTCTTCCCCTCCGGCACAGCCTGCCTGTTCTTTAACAACATCGGTAATGCCCCCGAGGCAGCGGCGCTTGCCAAGGCTTGCCGCGCCGGTTGCACGGTCAAAGTGGACATGGGCGAGCTCTTTTGGCTCGACGAGAACGGCAACGAGAAGCGCCACGGTTTTATCATCATCGCCGGCTCGGGCTTCGACGCCGAGATCATGATGAAGGCCGCTCCCACCAAAAACGACATCGGCGAGATCGCCTACTTCCTCTCTGCGCTCGCCACGCCCAATCCTACGGTAGCGCACTTTACGATTGAGCATGACGGCATTGTCGAGGAGCTCGACGGCATCTGCTGCATGGCCGGCAACACCTCGGTCATCCAAAACGACATCAACCTGTTCCCCGACTGCCGCATGAACGATGGCATGGTCGACATTGCGGTCATCGAACCCGTAAAAACCGTGCAGCTTCTACCGACTGTGATCACCGCCGCACTCGACCCCGCCGGCAAGGTACTCGGCCGCCCGCAGTTCAAGATCATCCAAACCAAGGAAGCCAAGATCACCTGCACCCCATCGCTGGGCATGCAGTTCGATGGCGAGATTATCTCCAGCAATTCGGGCGTCTTTGGAGCCCGCGCGCTTCCGCAATGCCTCGACCTCATCGTCGACGAATTCTCCCCGCTCGGAAAATAGGAGGACCCTATGAACGACAATCCCCTGCTCGGCTTTATCATCATCGTTTTGGCCATGCTCGTCGGTTACGCCATCAACGTGATTCACCGCCGAAAGAAGTAAATCCACATTGGTATGATATTCATCCAGTTATCGACTCTCCCGCTGTTTATGCAAATCCTAAACAGCGGGAGAGTTTTCTTTTTGAGCGCCGTCTAATGCTTTATTCAGCTACAGTAAATGCAGGGTGCCTTTATTTAACTAAAGCCATAAAATGAGTATTATTATCCGTTCATCGTATATTTCCACACGCTCATCGAGTAAAAGCTGTTGTCGAGTGAATACTCTTTACACTTCCTTTAGGCTAATAGATGTATTTATTGGCTGAAACTCCGTACGGTTTCGCGGGGTTTCAACAGTTGGGAGGGATTATGAGGTTTACTCATCCTGTCAACACGCTCAAGAAGCTCGGCTGCGGCCTTGCGATTGGAGCAGCGGCCATCATTGCTATGTTGATTTAGGAAATGGCGTGCACCGAGATCTACATGGGCAGCAAGCTCACGGCAGACGGCAACACGTACTACGGCCGTTCCGAGGACTTCGGTCCGCGCTATGTCAAGCACTTTGGCATTGAGCCCGCACACAAGGACGGCAACGAGTACACCTCGGTCGAGTCCGGTTTTGAGTACAAGTCCAAGGGCGCAACCTACCGCTACACCTTCGTTCGCGACAACCCCTCGCAGTGGGAAGATCGCTACGACGCATATTCCGAGGCAGGCATCAACGAGAAGGGCGTCTCCTGCTCTGCCACGCTGAGCACCTCCTATAACGAGAAGGCCGAAGAGGCCGACCCCATCACCGAGGAGACTGGCATTGGCGAATACAGCTATGCCAGCGTCATCCTGGGCGAGAGCGCCACGGCCCGCGAGGGCGTCGAGCTCATCGGCAGCCTGATCGACGAGCAGGGCGTCTGCTCCAACGACCAGATCATCATCGCCGACAGCACCGAGACCTGGTTGTTCGCCGCGCTTTCCGGCCATCAGTGGATTGCTATGAAGCTCGCCGATGACATCGCCTCGCTCAACCCCAACATCGGCAACCTCACCTATAACGTCGACCTCGATGACACCGAGAACTGCCTCCATTCCGTAGGCATCGAGTCCATGCCTAAGGAGAAGGGCTTTGCCGAGTACACCGACGGCAAGTTCGACGTCGCCAAGACCTACGGCGAGGAGATTAGCGAGGCCGGTATGCACCAGTGGTCGCGCTATATCCAGGGTCGTGATTACTTCATGGCTCCGCTTGCCGAGGGCACCGACTACGAGATCGTCAAGGACGAGCGCGAAGAGGCTCGCGCCACGACCGGCGCCCTGGTCCACGAGATGCAGCCGCTGTTCTTCCAGCCCGGCAAGTCCGACTGGAACACCTTTGAGATGATTCGTTCCTTCGCCGCTCGCGGCGAGAATGTCGCCGGCCTCAACGCCAACACCGACGGCGCCTATGCCATCGGCTC
>URTW01000086.1 GCA_900550815.1 uncultured Collinsella sp. | reverse complement strand
CGTACCGCCGGTGACCGTGGAAATGCCGCCGCCGGGAAGGACGCGCAAGCGGTCGCCCGCATACTCGACTAAGCGGGCCAGGTTTTCGAAGTTGTCCTCGATCGGCATACCGGCAGCGCCACCATGCGTCAGGATGCGTGTGATGCCGCAGTCGGCGAGTATGTCAATCGCGTCGAGCTGAGCCTCGGGCGAGAGCTGCTCAGACGCCATGTGGAAGGTGATGTCGATGGGCTCACGCTTGCATTCCTCGGTCGCGCAGCCCGCGGCCATCACGAGAGCGCCCAACGTAAGCTCGTCGAGTGCCCATCCGCCAGCGCGGGGCTTGCAGCAGCCAAAGACTAAGCCGTCAACGCCGGCGCTCACGGCAAGGCCCAGGTCCATCTCCATCATACGCACCTCGTCCAGGATGATGTGAAAGTCGCCGCCACGCGGGCGAATCATGCACATCACCCGCGCATCGTGCTCGTGTGCATAGTTGGTCGTAGCGCTGATAACGCCGGCCGAAGGCGTGGTGCCACCAACGGCAAGGTTGTCGCACAGCTCGCTACGCCTTGCACCGGCATCGATAGCCGCCGGCACCCGCTCAAAGTTCTCGGCACAAAACTCGTACAGCATAGATAGACCCCCAAAGACAGCAGATGTTTTCCGACGGGCATTGTCACACATCCCCATGAAGTTGCGGTGGAATAGGGACTCTTTTGGCCTCTGGAGCCCGTATTCAGTCCCTATTTCACCGCAACTTAAAAAGGGGCGCTGACTGAGATAGTCAGCGCCCCTTTTGTTAGGTGGGTTAGCCTCCGAGGTAGGCTTTGCGGACGTTATCGTCGTGCAGGAGCTCTTGGCCGGTGCCGGTCATGGTGATCTTGCCGGTCTCGAGCACGTAACCGCGTGTGGCGATGGAAAGCGCCATCTGCGCGTTTTGCTCGACCAGAAGCACCGTGGTGCCGGCCTTGTGCAGGTCCTCGACAATTTGGAAGATCTGTTCGATCAGAATCGGCGCCAGACCCATGGAGGGTTCGTCGAGCATGAGCAGCTTAGGGTTACTCATAAGGGCGCGGCCCATAACGAGCATCTGCTGCTCGCCGCCCGAAAGGGTACCGGCGACCTGGCGACGACGCTCCTTCAGGCGCGGGAACTGCTCGTAGACGCGCTCGAGGCCCGGAGCCACCGTTGACTTGGGCTGCGTATAGGCACCCATTTCCAGGTTCTCCTCGACCGTCATCTGCAAAAAGGCACGACGACCCTCGGGCACCTGAGCCAGGCCCTTACCAACCAGCTTATCAGCGGGCGTATGGGTAATGTCCTCGCCCATAAACTTGATGGAGCCGGTCTTAGAGCGCAGCAGGCCCGAGACGGTCTTGAGCGTCGTGGACTTGCCGGCACCGTTGGCGCCAATCAGGGCCACGATCTCACCCTCGTTGACGTTAAAGGAGATGTCCTTAATGGCGTGGATGGCGCCGTACCAGACGTTGATGTTGTAGACGGAAAGCATCGGCTCTGCCATTTAGTTCTCCCCCTTATCCTGCTTGCCCAGATATGCCTCGATAACAGCGTCGTTGTTCTGGATCTCCTCGGCCGTGCCCTTGGCGATGACCTTACCAAAGTTGAGCACGCAGATGCCCTCGCAGATGTTCATAACGAGCGACATATCATGCTCGATAAGCATGATGGCGATGCCAAAGGTGTCGCGAATCTTAACGATATTCTCCATGAGCTCTGCGGTCTCGGACGGGTTCATGCCGGCGGCAGGCTCGTCGAGCAGTAGCAGTTTGGGGTTGGTGGCAAGTGCGCGGACGATCTCCAGACGACGCTGGGCACCATAAGGCAGCGAGCCGGCCTGCTCGTTTGCCAGGTGTTCCATATCAAAGATGGACAGCAGCTCCATGGCGCGCTCGTGAGCAGCCTTCTCGTGCTTCCAGTACGTCGGCAGGCGCAGCACGCCCTCAAAACCGGAGTAGCGCTCCTGATTGTGCAGACCGACCTTGACGTTATCCTCCACCGTCATGGTGTTGAATAGGCGAATGTTCTGGAAGGTACGGGCAATACCCATGCGGTTGACCTGGTAGACCGACTTGCCCGAAGTGTCCTCACCGTCGAGCAGGATGGTGCCGTGCGTAGGCTGGTACACCTTGGTGAGCAGGTTGAAGACCGTGGTCTTGCCGGCGCCGTTGGGGCCGATGAGACCGGCGATCTCGGTCTTGCCGATAGTCAGGCTAAAGTCGTCGACTGCCTTAAGGCCACCGAACTCAATGCCCAGGTGGATGCACTCGAGCGCCGGGCGCTGACCCAGGTCGCGGTCGGGAACGATGGCGCCGGAAGGATACGGGACCATCTTGCCCTTGTTGAACTCAAACTTACTGGGCATCGGCTGCCACCTCCTTCTTGGAAGCAAGGCGGTCCTTAATGCGTGCGAAGAATGCCTTGAGCTGCGGGTTGTTGGTAAAGATCATGACCAGGATCAGCACGATGGCGTAGATGAGCATGCGATAGTCCGAGAACTGACGGAGCAGCTCGGGAAGCACTGTGAGCAACGCCGCGGCGATGACGGAGCCGCGCATATTGCCCAGACCACCCAGGACCACGAACACCAGGATGAGGATGGACGTGTTGAAGTCGAACTTGGTGGCGGAGAGCTGCGAGAAGTTACCGCCGAAGAGAGCTCCGGCAGCACCGGCGAGGGCAGCGGAAACCACGAAGGCGATCATGCGGTACTCGGTGACGGAGATGCCTACGGACTCGGCTGCAATCTTGTTATCGCGCACGGCCATAATGGCACGGCCGGTACGGCTGCGAACCAGGTTGAGCACGATCACGAGTGCGACCATGACCAGGATGGCACCGGCGAGGAAGGTCGAGTACGTCGACACGCCCGAGGCGCCCTGGGCGCCCTTGATGATGGCGGTGCCGTCCTCGAGCAGGTGCAGGTCATCGATCGTAGAGTTGCCCGTGATGTTAAAGATCACGTGCAGGCCGCGGGAGTCGACGCCCACAATGAGGCAGGTGACGATCTCTTTGATGATCTCGCCAAAAGCCAGGGTCACGATGGCCAGATAGTCGCCGCTCAGGCGCAGGACCGGGATACCAATCAAGAAGCCCAAGATAGCAGCGGCGATAGCGCCGACCACAATGCTGATGATCAGGCGCACCGGATCGGAGGGAACGGCGCTCTCCAGCGCGACAGCGGTAACGATGCCCGTATAGGCGCCGACGCTCATAAAGCCCGCGTGGCCCAGCGACAAGTCGCCCGCGATGCCGACGACGAGGTTAAGGGAGATGGCCATGACGATATAGGCCGTGATGGGAACCAGCTGACCGGCGATCATGCGCGGGATCATGTGGTTAGACTGCATAAAGAACACGATGGCGAACGCCACAACGCACATGGCGTACGTGACAAAGTCGTGACGCGTCTGCTTGTCTTTAAGAAACTTCATAACGCTCACCTACACCTTCTCGGGGACGTACTTGCCCAAGAGGCCGGCAGGCTTGACGAGCAGGACGATGATCAGAACACCAAAGACGATGGAGTTGGCAAGACTCGTGGAAATGTAAGCCTGCGCCATCGCCTCGATGATGCCGATGAGAATGCCACCGACAAAGGCACCGGGGATGGAGCCGATGCCACCGAAGACAGCGGCGTCGAAGGCCTTGATGCCAGGCATAGCACCCGTCGTGGGCTGCAGCACCGGCGAGTAGGAGCACAGCAGCACGCCGGCGATGGCGGCAAGGGCAGAGCCGATGGCAAACGTCATCGAAATGGTGCGGTTGACGTTGATGCCCATGAGCTGAGCGGCAGCCTTGTCCTCGGACACGGCGCGCATGGCCTTGCCCATCTTGGTCTTACCTGTAAAGAACATCAGGCCGGCCATGATAACCAGGCAGGCGACGATGGTGACGAGCGAGACGGCGCTTACGTTGAACTTGGCCAAGAACTCCGGCACCTGGAAGGTGACGAGCGAAGTGAAGTTCTTGGGCGTGGCGCCCCACAGAAGCTGCGCGGCGTTCTGCAGGAAGTAGGACACGCCGATAGCCGTAATCAGAACGGCCAGCGGGCCTGCTTGGCGCAGCGGCTTATAGGCCAGGCCCTCAATGAGAACACCGAGAACCGTGCAGGCCACGCAAGAGAGAACTACAGATGCCCAGCCCGGGAGGCCGAGATACGACGTGGCGCAGAACGAGACATAGGCACCGACCATGATGACATCGCCGTGAGCGAAGTTGAGCATCTTGGCGATACCGTAGACCATGGTGTAGCCCAACGCGATGATGGCGTAGACGCTGCCCATGGACAGGCCGTTGACCAGGTATTGGATAAAGACCGTCATGTTCCACATCCCCCTTTCGAATAGGTTTCCAGTTAATGTATGAAACAGGGACGTTACACTGTCCCTAGATACCAAGCAAGCAGGGAAGGCCAAAACCTCCCCTGCTTGGGATCAAAACCGCTCTATGTAAGGCGGCCTATTAGGCCTGTACGTACTTGCCGTCGGTGATGACGTACGCCGTGGGCTCCTTCTGGACCTGGCCCTTATCGTTCCAGGTGAGCTTGCCGGTCAGACCGTCAACGGTAATCTTGAGCATAGCCTTGGACTGCTTCTCGGCGATTTCGGTCGGTTCGGCGGCGACACCTAGACCGGCCTCCTTGACGGCCTCGGCCACCGCGTGCACGCCGTCGTAGGCGTCAGCGGCAAACTGGTCGGGGGTATCGCCGTACTTATCCTTGTAAGCGTTAACGAAGTCGGCGTTCTTCTCGTCGTCGGCGGAGAACGGGGTCATGAGCAGCAGACCCTCGGCAAGAGAGGTATCGAAGCCCTCAACGCCCAGGATGCCGTCCATACCGTCGCAGCCCATCATCTTGACGTCGTAGCCCATGTCCTTGGCGTTCTTGAGCAGGACGGACGCCGGCGTGTAGTAGATCGGCGCAAAGATCATGGTGGCGCCGGCCTGCTTGGCCTTGGTCAGCTGGTTGGTAAAGCTCGTGGCGGAGTCGTCCTTAAAGGTCTCCTCGTCAACAATCTCGAGCTTGGACTCAGCGGCCTGGGCTTTAAAGGAATCTGCGATGCCCGAAGAATAGGCGTCGCCGGAGTTATAGAACAGCACGAACTTCTCGTCCGCATACTTCTGCGCCAGGAACTTGGCAGCGTTGACACCCTGGTTGGGGTCGGTGAAGCAAACCTGGAAGACGCAATCCTTGCCGTCGGTGACGTCCTCGGAGGACGCGGACGGGGTGATCATGAGCGTCTTGGGGTCGTTACCGCACTCGGCGGCAACGGCAACCGACGCACCCGTGGTGGTCGGGCCGACGAGGGCCTGCATGCCCCAGTCGAGCAGGGTGTTGAAGGCGTTGACGGCCTTCTCGCCATCGGCCTGGTCATCCTCGGCCTTGCTGGCAAGCGGCAGCTCCTTGGTCGAAAAATCCTTGCAGCCAAGCTCGACACCCTGGGTAACAGACTTGCCGTAGGACGCGTTGGCGCCGGTCAGCGGGCCGATGGTGCCGATCTTAAACGAAGCGTCGCCCGAAGCGGAACCGCTGTCGCCGCCGTTGGAGGAGCAGCCAGCTAGAATGGACATCGCCCCCAGACCTGCTGCGCTCGCGATAACGCTCCTGCGATTCATAACAGGGTTCAATGACTTACCGGTGAGGCTCGACATGCGGCTCTCCTCTCAAATCTCGTCGGGTTTCGGTTACCCGACAGGCCATCCTTCGCCGTGTTCGGCGTTCGCAAAATAGTAGACGCTTTAGTTGAGAAAAGTGGCGATTATTTCGACTTTTCTTTGGATTTGTTCATTTATCCATAATTATGCGTATTTCCATTGTTTTATGCAGTTTAGCCACTTTATTATGTAAAAGTAATGTTTCCATTCTGTTACAGGCGTCCCTGCCCTGAATAAAACAGCCTCACCGGTCGTGCTTTATGCGCACTTAGGAAGCGATGTACTTGCCGTCCTGGATCACATAGGCTGTCCATGCCGTCGACACCCATTAGTGTCATGTCGTAGCTCATGTCCTTGGCGTTCTTGAGCAAAACGGACGCTGGGGTGTAATAGATCGGGGCAAAAATAAGCGTGGCTCCGACAAGGAAACTCCTGCGGTTAAGTACGTTGTTGATGCTAAACATGGTGTCCCCCTTTTTTCGCTGGCCGCAGCGCGGCCGTCTTGCGGTACGGAGCAAACCTTATGGTGCAAACGTTGACAGTTTGTTACGGAAGTTCGTTTGTAGCGAGCGTGTTTCCAATGTTTCAGCAGCGTTTCGGGGGTGCCGTTTTGTGCGACTCCTGTTAACTGGCGAGCACGCGCCCTCGGTTCACGCTAGAATGCACTCAACCTTTAAGCGGTTAATCCATCCATAAGATGCACGAAGGAGCTATCTATGAGCGAACCCCTGCGCACCGTGAACGTCGGCCTCATCGGTCTGGGAACCGTCGGCGGCGGCGTGGCCCGTCTGATCAAGAGCCACCACGATGAATACCTGGCCGCCTACGGCATCGACCTTAAGCTGACCCGCGCCTGCGCGCTTGCCGGGGAGCAGGCCGAGGCGGCAGGCATTGAGCGCGAGGCCTTTACGAGCGACTGGCACGACGTCGTCACCGACCCCGCCGTCGATATCGTCGTCGAGCTCATCGGCGGCGAGCACCCCGCGACCGAAATCTTCACCACCGCCTTCGAGAACGGCAAGCACGTCGTCTCTGCCAACAAGGCCCTGCTGGGCCGTCACGTCGAGACGCTTGCCAAGAAGGCACACGCGTGCGGCGTGCAGATTAAGTGCGAGGCCAGCTGCGGCGGCGGCATCCCCATCGTGAGCACGCTTGAGCACGATCTGGTGGGCAACAAGATCCTGACCATCGCCGGCATCCTCAACGGCACCACCAACTACATCCTGTCGCGCATGGACGCCGAGGGCGCCGATTACGCTGACGTGCTCGCCGACGCCCAGGCAAAGGGCTATGCCGAGGCCGACCCGTCCGCCGACGTCGACGGCTTCGACGCCGCCAGCAAGACGGCAATCCTCGCTTCCATCGGCTTTGGCACCCGCGTGACCACCGATGATGTGTACCAGCAGGGTATCCGCACCATCGGCGCCGAGGACATCGCCCAGGCCCGCGAGCTCGGCTACACCATCAAGCTGCTGGGCATCGCACGCAACACCGATGCTGGCGTCGACGTCCGCGTGCATCCCACGCTGATCCCCGCCGACCACATGCTTGCCAAGGTCAACGGCGCCATGAACGCCGTCTACGTGGTAGGCGACGCCGTGGGCGAGACCATGTTCTACGGTGCCGGCGCAGGCTCCTTCCCCACCGCGAGCGCCGTCGTGGGCGATATCCTGTCGCTCTCCGAGCAGATCAGCCGGGGCGTGGCTCCGCTGCCCGAGATTGAGCCCTATGGTCACAACCTCGCCTTTAAGCCCATGGACGAGCTCCAGACCAAGTACTATGTGCGCCTGAAGGTCGCCGACCGCGTGGGCGCCCTGTCCGAGACGGTCGACATCTTTGCCAAGCACAACATTTCGATCTCGCTCATCAACCAAGTCGAGGACGGCAAGTCGGGTGTCAGCGATGCCTGCTCGGTCATCTTCCTGACGCACCGCGCACTCGAGAAGGACGTCCAGGCTGCCGCCGCCGAGCTTGCCAGCGTCGACTGCGTGGCCGAGGTCGCCAACGTCCTGCGCATCGAGGACGTTGAGGCCTGGACCGAAGGCGTCATGGCCAACTAGTTCGGTTTACACCCCACAACGCATTTGCTCGAAGGGCTCCCGTCTGGTCTTGGACGGGAGCCCTTTTATTTGCACGCTCGGGGCGCATTGACGCGATCCGCGTTTGAACAATTTGACCGTTCGGTGTCAACCAGGGATACCGCTCACCGATAAGCAGGCATGTTTGCTTTTGTCCGCCGCTATCCTGTGCTGCGTACGTCCACCCCCGAAGAATGGAGGCACCATGTTGCTCGAGGGTAAGAAAGCAATCATCACCGGAGGCACGCGCGGTATCGGCTATGCCATCGCCTGCCGCTTTATCGAGGAGGGTGCCACCGTCACCGTCTTTGGCTCGCGTCAGGAGACCGCCGATGCGGCCGTTGAGAAGCTGACAGCCGTCTATCCCGACGCCAAGGTCTGGGGTCGCTCCTGCGACCTCACCTCACTCGAAGCCGTGACCGAGGCCTTTACCCAGGCTGCAGCCGATATGGACGGTCTCGATACGGTCGTCAACAACGCCGGAATCTCCCAGCGCTCGCCCCTTTTGGCCTATCCAGCCGAGGAGATCGCCAAAGTTA
>URTW01000085.1 GCA_900550815.1 uncultured Collinsella sp. | reverse complement strand
GTGGCTGTTGTCGTTGATGAGCCTAACGCGGGTGAGGTCACCAGCGCCGCCGACCTTGACATTCTTTGCCTTTTTGGGGTCAAGCTTTGCTTTGTAGGTAACGACGACATGGGAATCCTTAGTGAGCGTCTTGTTCACGGACCGAGCAGCAGCCTTGAGGTCCCCAAAGGAAACAGTCAGCACTTGCCCAGTAACAGCCCCAGACTGGTCCTTAGTATCCTTGACGTCCGGGATGTAGTTGTTGGCTGCCTCCACAGTTGCACCATCAATAGTAACGACAATGGTATTCACATCCGCGGTGAGTCCAGCGGAGAGTTCGTCGTGAAACTCGTAGTAATAGGTACCGAACGTGGCGATATTGTCAGCGACGGTACCAGTCAGCTGATATTTGACGTCCTGGCCCATCTGAGAGTCGGCCTTGTCGGCCCAATCGCTGCCGCCGTCGTTTTTGACCTTCTTCGTAACCGTGGGGATGCTGGTCTTCTCGGTAACGACCACGGGATTACCGCCAACGATGGCAAAGATCGGGGAAGTGCTAGTGTTCGGTTTGCCAGTGTTCGGTTTGGTCGGATCCGCAAGACCATCAGGCACGAAGAGATAATAGCCATCGCCAGTAGTGCTCGGGCGCGTCCACAAAGTGTCCGCCGTAAGGCTTCCCGCAGAGGTCTCCGGATCAACACCTTGCTTCATGCCTGAAACCGCAGCCGCAATTTCATAAAGTACATCGCCGGGGGCAACACGCGTACCTTCGCTGCTGGATTCCGTGCTGGCAATGCCTTTCACATTTTGAGAAAGCCACTCAGCCACAACCGGAGCAGCGGCATTATCTGCGAGCGGCTCGGCGGAGTTTTCATTCACGAGTTTCTTATACTCAGTAGACCCCTGAATGGCGGCAATCACCTTGGAACTGATAGCTTCATTTGCCCATTTAATATCAGAAGCAACCTTGCCTCTGTCCTTCACGTCATCAACTTTTGCCTTGAAGATCTGATAAGCCTTGAACGTATTGTCCTTGTTGTCCTCGGCGACCTTATTGATCGTGATGCTGCCCGTCGCACCCTCAGCAAACGCCATGGTCACCGGGGCCATGACGCCGCCGAAGCTCAGCGCTGCTGTGAGGCCGGCGGTTACTGCCAGGCGTGCGATGTTCTTGCTCATGCTCATCTTCTTTTCCTCTGCTTTCTGCTCGAATTCCATTTGATCTAAATCTGTCTGTCTGTGTCTTAGCATCTACTTCGCTACGTCTCGCCCCGCTCTCTGTGGGGCTGCCAGCTACTCTTTATGGCTGCCACCTCCCCGCTTGACCAGGAGCGCGACCACGATGAGCGCGGCTCCGGCGACCGCTGCGGCGGCCGCGGCGTACATTGCCATATCGCCAGTCGAGGGCATAAAGCCTCCGGTGGTAATGCTAGGGGGTGTGCCGGTGGGCGTGTTGATGAGCGACGCCTCCAGGCTGCCCGTCGACCCGTCCGCGCTGTCGGCGCGCAGGGGCAACTCGGCCGTGATGGTGAGCTTGGGCGTAGCGGCGGCCACCTGATCGACGTCCAGCCCCTCGGCCTTGACCGTCACGGAGCGCGTGCCCTCAAAGGCGGCGTAGCCCTTGGGCGCCTTGAGCTCGCGGACCTCCAGCTTGCCCGAGTCCACGCCCGAGACGGTCACGAGGCCGTCCTCGCCCGTGGTGACGGTGGCCTTGCCCTCCGCATCCCACGCGCCGTCGGCCGCCAGCGTGCGACCGCGGTCGTCGGCGATGCTCAGGACCGCCCCGGCAAGCGGCTTGTCGCCGTCGCTGCCGCGCTTGGTGAGCGCGAGATCCCAGGTGTAGGCGCACGCGTTGTCGCTCGGCGTGCGGGTGAAGCCGGCGTCGCCGGACTGGTCGGCAAAGGGAGAGCGCGGGTAGCGCAGGTAGACCTCGTTGGGGTTGCCCTTCGCGATGCCGTGGTTGCATGCGCTGCTGAGCGGCGCATTGTACACGGCGACCACGCGGGCGCCCGCGGTAAAGGCGTCGGCCCCGCCGAGCGCGGCAATCAGGTCGCCGGTGCGCACGGTGAAGGTCTTGCCGTCGGCCGAGACCCTGTACTGGGCCGTGATATCGGTCCAGCCCTTCGCGGGGTCGGTGCCGGCGCGGCCGTCCCTGCCGGTCGAGACGGCGTCGAAGCCGCCGTCCGCGCCCGCCGCCACGTACACGCGCATGCTCGCGGCGACCTTGGAGGGGTCGAGCCCCGCGCTCATGGTGTCGACGAACCGCACCGTATAGGTGTCGTAGGCGGTGAGCCCGGCCGGGACCGTGGCAGAGAGGCGCCAGTACAGGTCGTCGGCGACCGTGGCGTCGGCGGCCTTCTGCCAGGCGGCGGTGCTGTCCTCCAGCACGTGCTTGGCGACCTTGGGCGTCGCCGCCTTGGGCTTGACGGTGACGGCGCTGCCGCCCACCAGGGCCATGATCGGCACGGTGCCGGCCTCGCCCCGGGCGATGGCGTCGTCGTCGGCGACGATGAGCCAGTAGCCGCAGGGCAGCCCGGCCGCCGTGCCCGCGTTAAGGGCCACGGACACGGCGCCAGAGCTCTGGAGGGAACGAGCGAGCTGTGCGCTCAGCGCGCTCGTAAGGTGGGAATCGGTGTTGAGCCACTCGGCAGCTTCCTGCGCGGTGGTCTGGGAATTGGGCATGCCGGCGCTATGCAGCACAGGCAGGACGGCGTCGCGCGCGGCGTCGCTTGCCCAGGCGAGGTCGGTGGCGATCTTGGCGTCGCTGTCGCCGTCGACGACGTTGGCGCTAAAGATCTGGTAGGCGTCGTAGCTGCTCGCCACGGTGCCGCTCACCGTGATGGAACCGGTCGAGGTCGGCGCGGCCTGCGCGGAAGCGGGGAACACAACCGCGCAGGTGCCGATCAGGAGGGCAAGCAGCGCAAACAAGATCGGGAAGGAGCAAACTTTCTTATTCACGACGCTTACCTCCCTTCGCATTCGCCTTGCGACGAATGTGCATCCAGGCCGCAGCAGCGCAAAGCACCGCCGCGCCGGCAAGGTACGTCAGAGTGACGCCCGACATACCAGAAAGGGGCAAAGAGGTGGAGTAGGTGTTGGTGAAGGTGGGGGTGGACTTGTCGGTGAGGTTCAGTTCTTCGGCACCGACGTCTGCTTTCCAGTTGCCATCGGAGCCAACGGTTCCCTTCTTGTAGGTCACCGCACAGTCGATTCCTCCTTTGGTGTTATCCGTTGCCACAACCTTGAACCTATAGACCGACTGATCAAACTTGTAATGCGGATAGGTCGAGCTTTCCTTCTTCTCGCGCACGTAGTACGTGAAGGTCTTGGAGGCGCCACGGCCAGTAGAGTCGGTCTTGAGCTTGTCGAGTTGATCGAGTTTGTACTCAATCTCGTCGAAGCTCCGGGTCTGAGACTTCTTGCCGTCGGCAGTGGTGGTAATCACGCCGTCGGGGTCGGTCATAACCGTCTTGGGACTATCGAAGTTCTCGTTATCCGCAAACTCGAGCGTGAACTCCTTCATCTCGCCACCCTTAACGACCTTGGTCGCCTTAGGGATCCAAACGCCAGTCGAGTCGTACGCGGTACATACGTTAGTGAAAGTCGGCGAACCGTCCTCACAGATAATTTGATAATAGCCGTCGACATTCTTCGCGACACTCCACGTTTTTTTGTTAACCCACTTCCCAGACTTATCGAGTTCGTACTTGGTCCCGTTGACGTCTGTAATCGTGTAGTTATGGATGAGAAGTTCCTTCTCTTCGTTCGGATTATTTTTACTCGGAACAGTCATGAGCTTGGTCGGCTTATCCTGGGTCCGTACCACAATCTCATACACACTGGAGTCGCACGTGATGTCAGGATCATCGCCGGCATCTTCGACCAAGTAGTATGTGATTTCGTTACCCGTGCCACCCGTTGCGAACTGTTCACCAAGGTCAAACGTGATATTGCCGCTTGCATCATTTTTTGCTGTTCCAACCTCGGTGCAAACGTTGCGATTGAATGTCGTGCCAGCCAAAGGGTTGTCTGAATTCTTGCGATACACCGTAAAGGAGAACTCCTCTTTTTTGAGGTCGCGGCCTTTCAGCTTCTTGGTCGCCTTGAGCTTAAGGCTCGGATAGACATACGTGTCCTCAGGCGCGCCCATGTACAGGTCGCCGTTCGACATGATGCCGCCGCCATGGTCCCAGGAATAGTTGCCGGTGATGAACGTTGTCGCAACTTTTTGCGCATTGATCGCGGCTTCGTCTTGAGCTGTAACACCCGAGCTCAGGCCGATGCTTTTATATACCTGCACGCCACCGTTAGCGGGGATAGTAATGGCTTGCGTAAGCTCTTTACTTCCCTTGTATTTGGCGTCACCGCCGCCAAGCATTTTGCCAATCACCGCCGCGATCGGGGTCTTATGCTCCTCCGCCGCAAGGAAGAAGTCCGCGTGGCCGTTTTCGCGAAACTCTTTGGCATTGTAGGCGTCAGCATCCTGGTTCTTTTTGTGCTCAAGGCCTTCGTAGCCACCAGCGGATAGGTGAGGGGTGCCTTCGTTACCGCTATTCTCTTCAGAATTATAATCAGGTTTTGCGTCCTGCTGATCTTTGGCAGACGAATTGCCAAAGATTGCCGTGCCCTCAGTGTTCGTTACCAACGTCTTGCCCGTGGGGCAGACTGCAACGCCACCGCCGTAGCCGCCAGCTTCATTGGCGCTAATGTACGAGTTATATATGAATAGCCTACCAGCAGTATATTCCTTGCCTTGGTTTGAGTTTCCCTGAACAAAGATGCCGCCGCCACCCCAGTCAAAGCGAGACATGCAGTGATTGTTTGTGATGTAGACTTTATTGCCTTCAGTGCCGTTAATCATCGCGTCAACCATCTGGCCCACTCGGATGCCGGCACCTTCAGATCGGTAGCTCACGTTAGAGGCAATAATTCCTCCCGTGATATTCAGCCACGCCATTCCTGTGCGAGACGTTAGGTCATTCCGTTCGACATCGGTAACGTAAACGCCGCCGCCGGCTTCTTGGGAGTAGTTGCCAGTAATCTGGCCACCGGAAATGGTGACATGGGTGCCGTTCTTGGCAGCAAGCCCAGCACCACCATGGTCACCGTATCCATCCTGGTTGCAGAAGTTGGCATATTTATTGTTGGTGATGAAACCACCAGAAACAGCAATACTACCGCCCACGACCATGACGCCACCGCCGAATCCGGAAGTGTTCTCTAGCGTGCTATTGCCGGAGATTGTGCCGCCAGTCACCTTAACCGTGGAGCCTTCAGCATACACACCGCCGCCACTCGGAGCACTATTGCCAGCAATTACGCCATTGGAGATGCTAAGGCTTGAGTTATAGCGCACTTCGATTCCGCCGCCCGCGCCCGAGCCAGAAGCGCCGCATATATAGCCGCCACGCATGTTGACGGAAGCGCCGTTTTCGGCATAAACCAAACTGCTGACACTGCTCTGTTGCTGTTGCGTGGCACTGCTCTGTTGCTGTTGCGTAATCACGCCACTCTCGAGGTTGAACGTACCGCCCTTGCCGTTAGTTGCGTAGAGATTAATGAGCTTCAGGTTGGCATTGCCGCCGCAAGCCACAATGGCACCCTTGATACCAGCCTCATACGCTTTAAGAGTTTCGTTTGTACCGGTTCCGCTTGCGACCGATTCGGGTACGTAATAGGTAAGCTTGGGCGGGATGTTAGAATCGCCGTATTCCATTGAAGCGAGATTGCTCCATTTGTTTTCTTGATTAGCCGAGATCTCTGTCGCGGCAGCTTGCTGGCTGTCCTTGACGGTCAGCGTCGCGCCGCCGGTGATATTGAACAGAGGCTGATTTGAACTCGTATGCTTAATCTTATGGCCGTTTAGATCCAGCGTGATTTTGCTGCCGTCCTTGCTAAGCGTGATTATCTCGCCGGTCTCGACATCATTCATAAGCTTGAAGTTAGCAACACCGCTTGCATTCGCCAACTTGGTTTTTAATTCGTCAACGTTTTTTATCTCGTCGGGCGCCGCTTCGGTTTGCTCGCCTTCCGTGGCCGCCATCACAGCGTTGCCATCTGCCGGCTCGTTATCTTCGACCTGCAGCTTACCCTCAGGTTGATCCCCAGACTGACCCTGCTCAACACCATTTGAGGGGTCGGCTTCGCCACCCTCTGCGTCGTCACTATTCTGGTTTTCGGTATCCCCGTTGTTGGTGTTTTCTACATCAGTAGACTCACTTGAGGAACCCCCCCCCATCACAGTTTCCTCGGTAGAATCTGTGTGGGCATCGTTGGCAATAGCCTGCGAGATCGGGGGCATGACGAGCGACAGTACCAGGCTCAACACGGAGGCTCCGCACAAAACGCCTGCCAGTACACGACGCGTCGCTTTATTACTCTGCTTAGATTTGTCCGAATTCGCTTTCATCGATGTCTCCTCCCCAAGAGACCGCGATCTTGCTCTTTCACCATCAAACGTATCTGCGCAATCTGTAATTGCGCACGCTTAGTAATCCATATTGTAACGATTGTTTGAACATCTGAGCAAGAAAACCGCTAGTTTTGTAGCGAATTCTTAATTCTCTTGACATTTGCTCAGATTTACCTTCGTTTATTCGCTATCTATTTTTTGTTTCTACTGGTAATTTAGTTGCCCATCATTTTTTAATGGCATTAGATTTATTTGCACAACATTTTGCTCAAGAGCAAACATCCCGCTCACAGTCGAAAATCGACCGTGAGCGGTGGGTCATTAACCGGAAGGAATACCCTACCAAATTGATGAGAATATCTTTAACCCATCGGTGGTTAGAAGTATGATGTTCAGACAACAATATTTGAATTTTCGCGCAGATTTTAGGTATCAATTCGCCCAAATCGCCTGAGGCCACCACAAAGGTGCCTGTCCCCTTTGTGGTGGTTCTCCCCCGGCGCTAAAGCAGATGCTCCTCGATAAAGATCGCGATACCGTCTTTGTCGTTACTCGCGGTTACAAAGTCGGCGGCGGCCCGGGTGGCGTCGCTGCCGTTTGCCATGGCCACGCCCACGCCGGCGTCAGCCACCATGCAGGTGTCGTTGTCCGCATCGCCAAACACGCAGATGTCCTGGAGCTCCATGTCGTTGAGCTCCGCCACGCGCACAAGGCCGCGCGTCTTGGACACGTGCGGATCCATGAACTCGTAGAGCCGCTGCGTGGTTTGCAGAGCCGCCGCCTTGACGGTGTCGTCGGCAAACGTCGATGCTCGCTCAATCACCCGCGGCATCACCTCGGGCGCCATGGTAAACATCACCTTGGGCTGCGGCTCGCGCAAGAACTCGGCAAAATCGACCACCTGGTAGGGCACGCCGTCGACGCGCGACAGGTGCTCGACGCACGCGTTGCTCTCGGGCACGTAGAACACGCCGTCTCGGGGGCAGACGGGCGTTGCAGGAAGGTCCGCCATGTGCTTGCAGATGCGCGCGATGGTCTCGCCCGGCAGCGGATAGCTCAGCTCATTGATGTCGTGCGCGCGGTCGATGACCTCGGCGCCACCGCAGCCCACCATCACGTCCACCAGGCCTTCGATGCCCCAGAGCTTGTACATGGCCTCGGTCGCGTGGGCGTCGCGCCCGGTACACAGGCCAAAGAGCACGCCACGCTCGCGCAGGGCGCGGATCGCCGCCACGGTGCGCGGGGACACCGTGTGCTGGCTCGTGAGCAGCGTGCCGTCGATATCGCAGAACACGGCTTTGATGTGGCTGAAGGTGGTGTCCATGGGAGCCTTTCTGGGTTGTGCGGCGGTGTGGGGTGTATTCGTGAACGGCGTACATGGTATACCAAGGCACGGGCCGTTGGGGCCCGATCGCCACAAAGGCGCCTGCCCCCTTGTGGTGGCCGAACCCGAAGGGTGGCCTGGCCCGAGACGCAAAGCATCACAACATTCGACGTTTTTCGGCAAAATCGCGATTTTCATCGAATGTTGTGATGGTTTTTACCGCCTCGCGGCACGATCAAAATGCCGGCGGCCAAACAGCAGCAACGCCGCGGGAACCGCCGTCACGACCATGCCCGCCCCTATGAGCGTCTGCTGCACGCCAAACGTCGCCGCCAGCCAGGGGGCAATCGCCAGCGGGGCTACGCCGGCGAACATGTTGCCAAAGCCCATGACCGAGTTGACGCGACCGAGCTGCTCGAGCGGAGCTGTCGTTTGCACGATCGTGTTGTGGAGCGGGTTGACGACGCCCCAGGCCACGCCTAGGGCAATCTGGCCGACAAGAGCCACGCCTACGTACGGCGGTCCCACGTAGAGCAGGCTTCCCAGGCCCACGGACATGAGCGCCACG
>URTW01000084.1 GCA_900550815.1 uncultured Collinsella sp. | reverse complement strand
TGACTCTCAGGAAACGTGATTTTCAACTTTGGATGAAGCGGCTCCGCCGTCATTTCCCTGACACCAAGATACGGTTTTTTGCCGCTGGTGAGTATGGTTCCGAGACTTTGCGGCCTCATTACCATGCTATATTGTTTGGTCTACCACTGGCCGACTGCGAGCCTTATGAAAAGAGCGGTAATTTTCAACTTTTTACATCAAAAAGTATTGCAAAAACGTGGTCAAAGTGCTATAATATAGATAACCTCCAAGGTACAAGCAAGGATAGTTATGCTTTCCTATAATTAGTATTTCACCTATTTTATGCCGGATACGGCTTAATATAAGGAGAAAATAAACTAATTTTGGGAGAAAATAACAAATCCCCCGCAGCTTGAAAAAATCAAGGAGGAATTCCAATGAGAAACCTGAAGCGTGCTCTCAGCCTGGGCCTCACCGCCACCATGATCTCTGGTCTGATGGTAATGGGCAGCAGCGCCGCGAGCTATGCCGATGTGACTTCCAAGCAGAACGAGGAAGCCATTGAGGTCCTGAAGACCGTCGGCATCATGGTCGGCGATGAGAACGGCAAGTTCAATCCCGAGGCCAAGGTCACCCGTAACGAGATGGCGGTTGTGATGTGCAACCTGCTGGACTACACTGTGGCCAGCTACAAGGGCACCAGCCCCTTCACCGACGTGCCCGAGTGGGCTGAGCCCTATGTGGCCGATAAACAGAAAGTCGAGCGCGATGTTGATGATACATGCCACGCCGATTACGTACATAGGCGAGCGCGAATCGCCCAGGCCGCGAAAGATGGCCGAGAGGATGTTGTACGCGGCGATAAAGGGAATGCCCATAAAGCAGATGCGCAGGTAGGCGGCGGTTCCTTCGACCGCCTCGGCCGGCGTGCCAATGAGTGCCACGATTTGCGGGCACAGTGCGAGCAGGATAGCGGCCAGCACCACCGAGACGCCCATAAAGAGCGTGATGGTGTTGCCGATGGCGGTCTCGGCGCGGTCAAACCGGCGCGAGCCCACGGCATGGCCGACGATGACCGTCGTTCCCATGGCCAGGCCCACGAGCGTCACGGTAATGATATAGAGCGTCTGCGCGCCATTGCCCACGGCGGTGATGCCGGCGGCGCCGCTAAACTGCCCCATCATGTACAGGTCGGCCATGCCGTAGAGCATCTGCAAAAAGTACGAGAGCATATAAGGCAGGGCAAAGACCGCGATGGTCTTAAGGACATTGCCGCGTGTGAGGTCGTGTTCCATGGGCGGGGCTTTCTGGCTGGGTTTGTTTACGTACCAGTGTAGTGAAAACCCTACAACGATTGTAGAGTCAAGGTTTGAGTCGAAGACAGGGCGAAAAAAGTGAGGCCCACGATTATTTCCAACTGAATACAGATGCGCACTATGCTTGTTTGGCACGTTCGTTAGCCTTGCAGAAATCGGTTTCGCGTCACTTGACACCATCGCCTTTCGCGCAATAATACGTGCGTTTGCGAACAACGTTTGATGGGGGATGAACCTGCGTGCGCAATCTCAAGATCCTGTTTTCCTACTTGGGGGAATACCGTCGCGACGCCATACTCGGCGTGCTCTTTGTGACGGCCGAGACGGCGCTCGAGCTGTTTATCCCGGTCATCATGGCCAACATCATCGATGTGGGCGTGCCTGCGGGTGATATCAACTACATGCTGCTGCAGGGCGCGTACATGTTGGTGTGTGCGGCGTTTTCGCTGGTATTGGGCTTGGGCTATGCCCGCACATCCGCCCGCGTTGCCTCGGGCCTAGGCGCTAACCTGCGCGAGGCCGAGTACAAAAAGATTCAGACGCTCGCTTTTGGTAACCTGGACAACTACGACGCCAGCTCGCTCGTCACCCGCATGACCACGGACATCACCGTTATCCAAAATGCTGTGGGCAACGGCTTTCGCCCTATGGTGCGCGGCCCGGTGACGCTTATCGTCGGCCTTATCTACGCGCTGATGCTGTCGCGCCCGCTCGCCACCGTCTTTGCGATCATCTTGCCCGTGCTGGCAATCGTACTGGGCGCCATCACCTATCGCGTCAGTCCGCTCTACCGCCAACTCCAGACCTCGATGGACCACCTCAACGGCGTGGTACAAGAGGACCTTACCGCCGTGCGCGCCGTGAAGGCTTACGTGCGCGCCGAGCACGAGTGCGACAAGTTCGACACCGTCAATACCGAGCTTGCCGACACGGCGACCAAGACCTTCGGCACCGCCGTGCTCAATCTGCCGGTGTTTCAGCTGTCGATGTACGTGGCTGCGCTCTCCATCCTGTGGATTGGCGGCCGTATGATTCTCGCCGGCAAGCTGGGCGTGGGCTCGCTCACGGGCTTTATGAGCTACGTGCTGCTGATCATGAATTCGCTCATGATGATTTCCAACGTGTTTTTGCTGCTTACGCGCGCACTCGCCAGTGTGGAGCGCATCTCGCACGTCCTCGATGAGCGCTCGCTTATCGAGGCGCCCGCGGCAGACGCGGCTGTGCGCGAAGTTGTCGACGGAAGTGTCGAGTTCCGCGAGGTGTCGCTTAAGTACCGCGCGGATGCTGTCGAGGACGTGCTCGAGCATATCGACCTTCGCATCGAGAGCGGCTCGACGGTGGGCATCCTCGGCGGTACGGGATCGGGCAAGAGCTCGCTTGTGCAGCTGATTGCACGCCTGTACGACGCTACCGAGGGCGCCGTGCTTGTGGGCGGACGTGACGTGCGTGACTACGACCTCGCGACCCTACGCGACGCCGTGGGCATTGTGCTGCAAAAGAACGTGCTGTTTACGGGCACCGTGCGCGAGAATCTGCAGTGGGGCAATCCGCAGGCGTCGGACGATGAGCTCCTCGCGGCTTGCCGCGCGGCGTGCGTGGACGAGTTCCTTGATCGCATCGGCGGGCTGGACGGCGAGTTGGGCCAAGGCGGCGCCGGTGTCTCGGGTGGCCAGAAGCAACGCCTGTGCATCGCGCGCACGCTGCTCAAGCATCCGCGCGTGCTCATTTTTGATGACTCCACCAGCGCGGTCGATATGGCGACCGACGCTAAGATTCGCGAGCACATCGCCCGGAGTTCCGATACGTCCGTGCTCTTCTGCGCCCAGCGCATCGCGAGTGGCATGGAGGCCGAGCGCAGTGGGGTGGTGGTCGACGGTCGTGTCCACGGCGTGGGCACGCACGAGGAGCTGCTGGCGGGCGACAACATCTACCAGGAGATTTACGCCTCGCAGATGGAGTTTGCGGGGAACGCGGACGCCGGCGATGGCAACGACGGTGGCTGCGCGAATGATCCATTTTCCTCTGTCGCATGCGGATCACCCTTGGAAGGGGGTGAGCGCCATGCCTAAGACCGCAGCCCAAGCACGCCCGGCCGACCTCAAGCGCACTGTGCGTCGCTTGCTCTCCTACATGGGGCATGCCAAGTTCTCGTTGCTCGCGGTGGGCGTGCTCGCCTCCGTCGCCGCCATCGCGAGCCTCGCCGGCACCTACATGGTGCGTCCCATCGTTAACGGTTTGGCCACGGGCGGGGAGGAACTGCTTGCCAAGCAGGTTATCCTGACGGCGATCATCTACGCCGCGGGCGTGCTCTCGGCCCTGGGCTACTCACAGATCATGGTGCGCGCGGCCCAACACGTGGTGTCCGATATTCGCCGCGACCTATTCGCGCACATCCAGACGCTGCCGCTCAGTTATTTTGACAGCACGCGCTCGGGCGACATCATGAGTTTTTTCACCAACGACGTCGACACCGTCTCCGAGGCGCTCAACAACAGCTTTGCCAACGTGATTCAGGCCGCCATTCAGGTTGTGGGTACCACGGCTATGCTCATCATCCTTAACTGGCAGCTCACGATTATCACACTCGTGTGCGATGCGGCCATTGTGCTGTATGCGCGCTACTCGGGCGCGCGCTCTAAGCGTTTCTTTGCTGCCCAGCAGGCATCGCTTGGCGACCTGGACGGATATATCGAAGAAATGGTCTCGGGCCAAAAGGTCATCAAGGTCTTTAACCGTGAGGCAGCGAATGTCGCCGGCTTCACCTGCCGCAACGACGAGCTTCGCCGCACCGGCACCGCCGCCGTGAGCTATGCCAACTCCATGGTGCCCATGACTGTCGTGATTGGCTACGTCAACTATGCCATCGTCGCCGTGGCGGGCGGCATGCTCTGCATCAAGGGGCTCGCCGACGTAGGTGCGCTCGCGAGCTACCTGGTCTTTGTGCGCCAGGCCGCCATGCCCATCAACCAGTTTACGCAGCTCGGCAACTTCTTGCTCAACGCGTTGGCCGGTGCCGAGCGCCTGTTTGCGGCTATGGACCTTGAGCCCGAGGTGGACGAGGGCTGCGTGGAGCTGGTGCAGACGGGCGATGCCGCGTGGGCGTGGAAAATTCCCGAGGGCCAGGGCGTGGGCGTCTACGGGCACCTGCATGACGTGGCAGCCGTTGATGAGTCGGGCCGCGCGGTGGCCGCCGACGGCACCGAGCTCACGTGCGGCTTGGTCCCGCTTGCCGGCGACGTGCGGTTCCACGCCGTGGACTTTTCCTACGTGCCGGGCACGCGCGTGCGCACGGACCTCAACCTGTTTGCCAAGCCGGGGCAAAAGATCGCCTTTGTTGGCTCGACGGGCGCCGGAAAGACGACCATCACCAACCTCATCAACCGCTTCTACGAGGTCGATGACGGCGAGATCACGTACGACGGCATCGACGTCAAGCACATTGCCAAGGCCAGCCTGCGCGGGTCGCTCGGCATTGTGCTGCAGGACACGCACCTGTTTAGCGGCACCATTGCGCAGAACATCCGCTTTGGCAAGCTCGACGCGACCGACGAGGAGGTGCGCGCCGCTGCCGAGGCCGCCTGCGCCGACTCGTTTATCCGCCGCCTGCCGCGGGGCTACGACACACCGGTCACGGCCGACGGCGCCAACCTGTCGCAGGGTCAGCGTCAGCTGCTCGCCATCGCGCGCGTGGCCGTCGCCGATCCGCCGGTGCTCATCCTGGACGAGGCCACGAGCTCCATTGACACGCGTACCGAAAAGCTCATCGAGCGCGGTATGGACCGCATCATGCGCGGTCGCACCACGTTTATGATCGCGCACCGCCTGTCCACTGTCCGCGACGCCGACGCCATCATGGTCCTCGAACACGGCCGCATCATCGAGCGCGGCACGCACGAAGAGCTGCTCGCCCAGCACGGCGAGTACTGGCAGCTGGCGCATGGCTTAAAAGAGCTGGATTAACCCGTTCGAGCACGATGCTTTGATCCCTCCGTGCCCCTCACCTCGCCTCAAACCATCACAACATTCGACGTTTTTCGTCAAAAACGGGAAAAGCATCGAATGTTGTGATGGTTTTTCTGCCACTCGACCGGGTGGAATCGCTTTCTTGCGCACGAAGGTGTGCGGACCCGTGGGCAGGGGAATAAGGTTGGTTATCCGACTCCATTGGAGGGCTCATGGACCTGCCGATCGTCCTGTCCCATAAGACTGCCTGGCTGTACCACAACGTGGCGCGCCCGTCCGAGCCGCTCTCGCGGGCAAGCAGCCTATACGATGAGGACTCGCTTGCCAACGAGGCGGAGCCGACTGCGGACCTGCCCAAATTGGGACTCGATGCCAAGGGGCTGAGGGCTTCAACGGCAGTTGGGATCGTTACCGACTATCTGGTTTCGCTCGGTATTCCACGAGAAGAACTCGATCATATCGACACGCTCGTCAACTTCGATTTTGAGCGCTCGACGCCGGCTGGATTTAGGTGCCACGTGTTTGGAGCGCCGGTACCTCCAGGCCATCTTATCGAGGTGGCAGAGGGCCTTCTGGTGGTTGATGAGGCCATGTGCTTTGTCCAAGCGGGTTCGTGGATGAGCGAACCCGAGCAGCTGGAATATGGCTACGAAATCTGCGCCCGATACCATTTGAATCATCTGTCGACAGGCGATTATATCGAGATGGGGCAGAGGTATACCGTTGCCGACTTGATTGCCTATTGCAATGAGAACCGATCTCGTCAGGGGGCTATACGCGCGGCCGCCGCGCTCAAGCGCGTGCACGATGGCGCGCGGTCGCCCATGGAGACGGCCACCGCAATCATGGTCGTAGCAAAACGTTCCCAGGGCGGGCTGGGATACGCCAAGATCGAGCTCAACCATCGGGTCGATGTTCCCAACGAGTTCAAGTATCTCGCAAAGGCCGGGTATTTCGAGATCGACGTATATGCGCCTGCAAGCGGTACGGGGATTGAATACAACGGCTCGGACCATCTTGATAAACAGCGCAGCGCGTCGGACGCGGAGCGTATAACCGTGCTGAGCGCGCTGGGCTTTAGGATGATTGTCCTCACCGGGACTCAATTTGCCCACCAGCTGCAATTGCACCGGGCGATGAACGCCATCGCGCTCGCTATGGGTCTCAAGTGCGACCGAAGCGAAGCGTTCCAAAAACGTCAGAACGCCCTGCGAGAATTCGTAATTCGGCACTGGGACGGCGGCCTTTAGGGGCGTTTTGGTTCTTCTACGGGGCGCTACGGGCAAGCAAACCATCACAACATTCGACGTTTTTTGCCAAAATCGGGAAAAGCATCGAATGTTGTGATGGTCTGTGTTGAGGGTGGGCTCGGGAAGCCGGTCTTGCTCGAAGTGACCTGTCCTGTCGTACGGGTGTCGGCATGATTCTCTCGTGGGGTATTATGTTTTCCGAAGAATAAAACGCCGCGCGAGGGGAGGGCTGCGTGGACGGGCACGTGCAACATGACGGTTTTGGCCGCGATATCAACTACCTGCGCATTGCCGTTACCGACAAGTGCAATTTCCGCTGCATTTACTGCATGCCGGCCGATGGCGTGGCGCCCCGCGCGCACGACGAGCTGCTCAGCGCCGAGGAAATCGCCCGCTTTGTGTGCTTGGTGGCGGGGGAGGGCATTCGCCGCGTGCGCCTGACGGGCGGCGAGCCGCTGGTCAGCCGCCGTATCATTCCGCTTATTCGCGACATCCGCGCGATTCCGCAGATCGAGGACGTCTCGCTCACCACCAACGGCGCCCTGCTGCCCAAGCTGGCGCCGCAGCTCAAAGATGCCGGGCTTAACCGCGTCAACATCTCGCTCGACACACTCGACCCTACGCTCTTTGGAAAGATCACGCGCCTGGGTCGACTCGAGCAGACCATGGCCGGTATCGACGCGGCGCTGGCTTGGGGCTTTGAGCCCGTTAAGGTCAACTGCGTTGTGGTGCGCCGGCTCAACCAGGATGTGGCAGCCCTCGCGCGCTTGACCGTCGACCGCCCCATCCACCAGCGCTTTATCGAATACATGCCCATCGGCGACGAGCGCACCAGCTCGCATTGCGCTGTGGATCCGCATGCGCCCGCGCTCAATCCCGAGCTGTGGGACGCGAGCGACACCGTGCCGAGCGACGAGCTGCGGGCGCGCATCAACGCCGGGGCCGCCGCGACGGGTCTGGGCGAGCTTGAACCGCTCGACATCAACGACGCTCCTGCCGGCGCGGGCCCTGCGCGCTATTGGCACTTTCCGGGCGCGGCGGGAACGGTTGGCTTCATTAGCGCCATGTCCAACCATTTTTGTGCGAATTGCAACCGTCTGCGCCTGACGGCCGATGGCAACGTGCGCCCGTGCCTGTTCAGCGATGCCGAGTATTCGGTGCGTGAGGCGCTGCGCCGTGGTGATGATATGCAGGTACTTTCGATTTGGCGCGATGCCGTGGCCCACAAACCGCAGGAACACGCGATAATTGAGGGCACGCAACGATTTATGTCCCAAATCGGAGGATGATCATATGGCCAAGAGCAGGTACGCCGATGCCACCAAGGCCGCTCGCAGGGACGCGATGTCTGCCCACAAAGTCACGGCTGCGGCGAATGCTGGCAACGCCGACACGTCCGTGCAGCCGACTACCAGCGCTGCCACCGAGCCCGCCCGCGACGCCCGTCGCGACGAGCTGACGCACGTGGACGCCAAGGGCGAGGTGCGCATGGTCGACGTGTCCGACAAGGCCGAGACCCATCGCATCGCCATCGCCGAGGGCACCATCCTCATGCATTCCGAGACGCAGGCCATGGTGCTGCAGGACCGCGCCAAAAAGGGCGACGTGCTCGCCTGCGCGCGCGTGGCGGGCATCATGGCCATCAAGCGCACGAGCGACATTATCCCCATGTGCCACCCGCTGCTCATTACCAAGAGCAAGTGCGATATTGTGCCCATCGCTGCGGCGGGGACGCCGGCCGAGGACGTGCCCGAGGGCTGGGCGCCGGCGCGCGCGGACGGGCAGGTTGGCTTTCACGTGCTGGTTACGGCGGGCGTGACGGGCAAGACGGGTATCGAGATGGAGGCCCTGACCGGCGCGAGTGCCGCGTGTCTGACCTTCTACGACATGTGCAAGGCAGTCGATCGAGGCATGGAGATCGTCGAGGTGCGCCTGTTGCACAAGGAGGGCG
>URTW01000083.1 GCA_900550815.1 uncultured Collinsella sp. | reverse complement strand
CAGGCCGGGCTGCTGCGGGGCTATAGGGCGCTGGCGGCGTTCTGCTCCGCCGGGGCGGGGCAGGCGGTGCTCCGGCGTCTGGTTGCGGAGGCAGAAGCCTTGGCGGGCCGGGTGCTGCTGGGGCCTGTAAAGCTTGCGGCCCGGTGCATCGCCCCGTGGAAAGCCGCCCGTGCCGCCGCCAAAGTACGGCGGAACGAAAAAAGACTTGCAAAAAAACCGAAAAAGAGCTTGCCAACACAGCCGCGAATGTTGTATAATTCAAACGTATCAAAGTAAGAGTACAGGCGCATTGGGCCTGCTGTTGAAAACGGGGGCACTGTGTTATGGCAAATCCGAGCCGGAGAAAGCGGAAAAGAAAGGCATCCGTCGTGGGTGCTGTGCTGAAGCTGCTGTTCGCTCTGTTTTTGTTGAGTATGCTGGCGGCATACATCGCAAATCAGGTGGCGCTCAGCTCCAAGACAGCGGAGCTGGACACCCTGCAGGAGCAGATCGAGCAGCAGAAGACCCAGAATGAGGAGATGCAGCGCATCCTCAGCGGCGATTCGGATGACGTGACCGAGTGGGTCGCCCGGGACTCTTATAATTATGCGGCGGCCAATGAGCGCATCTTCGTGGATGTGACGGGCAACTGATGCCGCGCCCCCGGCGGCTTGCGGCCGGAGGAAAACATATTAGTCAACAAGGAGTATTGAGTTTTGGCGATTGAGGTAGGGAATATTTTTGAAGGCCGTGTCACCGGCGTAAAGCCGTTTGGCGCATTCGTTGCGCTGCCGGAGGGCCGCGTGGGCATGGTCCACATTTCTGAGGTGTCCAACGAGTATGTCCAGGACATTGCAACGGTGCTGCACGACGGCGACACCGTGAAGGTGCAGGTCATCAATGTGGCACCGGATGGCAAGATCGCACTGTCCATCAAGCGACTGCTGCCTCCGGCACCCCGCGCCCCGCGGGAGGGCCGAGGCCCCCGCCCCAACAGTAACGGCCCGCGGGAGGGCGGCTTCCGCCGCAACGGCTCCGGCGGCGGGGTCGGCGTGTTTGTTGAAGAAACCGCCGGCCTCCCCCGCCGCGACGGTGGCGATGACGGGAATGTACTCGCTATCGAGTAAGCGCTCGATATAGTCGGTGTTGACGTGCGTCACTTTGCCCACGCGACCGAGCTCGGGGTCGAGCGGCTCGGCGATGAGCGTGCCGGCATCGCTGCCCGACACGCCCACGGCCAGGTTGCCGTGGTGGTTGATGGCAGCAACCAGCTCCTGGTTAACCTTGCCGCCCAGCACCTCGCGCACGATATCCATAGTCGCCGGCGAGGTCACGCGCTGGCCGTTCTTAAACTCGACGGGAATATCGTAATGGCTCAGCGCCTCGTTGATAGCCTTGCCGCCGCCGTGCACGATGACGGGGCGCATACCGATGATCTTGAGCAAAACGATGTCGCTCATCACGTCGCGGCGCAGCTGCTCATCAACCATGGCGGCTCCGCCATATTTGATAACAACCGTCTTGCCGGTCAGGTTCTTAATCCACGGCAGCGCTTCGAACAGCAGCTGCGCGGTTGCTTCGTTGGATTCGCTCGAACGACAATCGCGTGCGAATTTCATAATCTGCCTCGTCTTTCGTATCGTTATCACGCCGTGCTTCGCTGTCCACAATGCGGCAAGATGCGCAGCGTGCCTGGAATCTAGGAACGGTAGTCGCCGTTGATGGAGATGTACTCATGCGTGAGGTCGCAGGTCCACACGGTCGTTGCCGCGTCGCCTGCGCCCAGGTCGGCCGAGATCACGATCTCTGGCGCCTCGAAACGTCGTAGAGCCTCGTCCTCGTCAAAGGGAACAGTCAGACCGTCGCGACAGACGGGCATGCCCATCATGTCGATGGAAACGTCTTCCTGATTAAACTTCACGCCGCACTTGCCAAGCGCCATAGCAACGCGACCCCAGTTGCAGTCGTGGCCGGCGATGCAGGTCTTAACGAGCGGCGAGTTGGCAACGGCACGGGCGGCGATATCGGCTTCCTCGTCGTTCACGGCGCCGGTAACGTTGACCGTAACAAGCTTGGATGCGCCCTCGCCATCGGCGGCGATATTGCGTGCCAGGCTCTCGCACACCTCGTGCACGGCAAATGCCAACTCGTCGAAGGCATCGGAGCCCTCGACGATAGGCTCGGCATCTGCGGCAGCGGCACCGGAGGCAAGCATGATGCAGGTGTCGTTGGTCGAGGTGTCGGAATCGACCGTTACCTTGTTAAAGGTCTGCTTGACGGTCGAGAGCAGCAGGGCATGAAGTGCCGCAGGCTCGACGGGGGCATCGGTGGTGATAACTGCGATCATGGTGGCCATGTTGGGCATGATCATGCCCGAGCCCTTGCACATTCCGCCTACCGTATAGACATTGCCCGCATGACCCGCAGCCTCACTGACGTAGGACACGGCGTACTCCTTGGAGTGCGTGTCGGTCGTCATGATGGCGCGAGCGGCATCGGCGCCACCGTGGGCGGAGAGCGCCTCGTAGGCAGCAGGAATGGCGGTCTCAAACGTGTCGATCGGCAGAATCTGGCCAATCACACCCGTGGAGGCAACCAGAATCTGCTGGGGCTCACAGCCGATGACCTGCGATGCGATGCTGCACGTCTCGCGCGCGCATGCAAGGCCGGTCTCACCCGTAGCGGCGTTGGCATTGCCAGAGTTGACCGAAACGCCGGCGATGATACCGTAGCCCTTGTCGGCACCGCCCAGGTTGGCACGGCTCACCTGCACGGGCGCCGCGCAAAAGCGATTGGTGGTAAACACGCCGGCACCGGGACAGGGTTTATCGGGCACGACGAGCGCGTAATCCAGACGCTCGGGGTTCTTGCGGAACCCAGCGTGGATGCCTGCAGCCTTAAAACCAGCCGCAGCCGTAACGCCACCCTCGACGGCGCGAATCTTGATATCAAACAGCTCGGTATTCATCGTCTTTATGACTCCTTATGTCAAACAAAAAACGGACATCGGTTGGTGCGCCATGCCAGTCGTGATCATGAGACCAGCTTAAGAGTGGCGCCCCACTCGATGCCCGACTACCAAATCGTTAACAATCGAATGTGCTACACCGGGCACGCCACTGTGGGCAAGCCTCGTCGCTCGTCAAAGCCAAAGACGATATTGGCGCACTGGACCGCTTGGCCCGCAGCGCCCTTGCACAGATTGTCGATGGCGCCCGTCGCCACCAGAACGCCCGCGCGCTTGTTGAGCGCGAGGCCAATCTGGGCGGCGTTGGTGCCGACGACCGAAGCCGTCTTGGGCTGCTGGCCGGCATCGAGCACGCGCACGAAGGTGCGTCCAGCGTAGAACTGCTTGTAATAGTCGACGACATCCTCAAGAGCCAGGGAGTCGATGGCCTGCGGCGTGAGCGGCAGCGTCACCGTGGAGAGCAGGCCGCGCTTGAGCGGTGCCAGGTGCGGGGTAAAGACGACGCGATCGGTCAGGCCAAGGATTTGCTCAATCTCGGGCGTGTGGCGATGCTTGCCCACGCCGTAGGCCTCCAAGTTCTCGTCGGCGCTGCAAAAATGCGTACGAGCGTTGCAGGACTTGCCGGCACCCGTCACACCGCTGATGGCATCAACGATCACGGGGCCGCTCTGGGCAACCCAGCCAGCGCGCACGGCGGGCGCGGCGGCAAGGCTCGTTGCGGTGGGATAGCAACCGGCGCAGGCGACCAACACGGGCTTTCCGGGGGCATGGGCGGATGCGGCGGTCTCCAACTCCTGGGAGAACAGCTCGGGCAGACCGAAAGCGCGGGTCTTGAGCAACTCGGGGCTCGTGTGCTCGGCGGCATACCAGGCCTCAAAGGTGGCTGGATCGCTCAGGCGATAATCGGCCGAGAGGTCAATGCAGGAGACTCCCGCGGCAAGCAGGGCGGGCACCTGAGCCATGGCAGCCGTGTGCGGCACGGCAAGAAAAACCGCATCGCAGCTCTTGAGCTCGGGGGCGTCATGCGTGGTGAAAACCAGATCGCTCACGCCAGCAAAGCTCGGATACACCGCGGACAGCGGCTGGCCGGCATCGGCGTTGGACGTAATGGCAACAAGTTCAAACTCGGGATGGCCGAGCACGAGGCGAATGAGCTCGGCTCCGGCATATCCAGCCGCGCCGACGATTCCAACCTTCAAAGACATATCAGACTCCTTGTCTGCGATTTATGCACCGATGCGCATTTCGCAGCGGTCGTTATGAAGTGGGTTGAAACTTTAGCACCAAAAGATGCATTAACACGTAAATGGCTTGCATATTCATGCATTGAAACATTCCCGACACATTCGCTTGAAGGAATTGACAAATGGAGCGGGCCCCGTATTGACCGGCACTCCTTACGGTGCCGGGCAACACGGGGCCCGCCCATGCGAAAACTAAGTTGTTAGGATGAGCCAGCTGGCTAGAGCTCGACCGGCACCCATTCGTCGTGATTGCAGATAAAAGCCTCGGGATCTTCGACGCTAAAGAAGACGAGCGTGGGGTCGTTAGGCCCCTCATAGTGCTCGCCCAGGCGCTCTAGATGCTTCCACCCGGCTTCGCGCATTTCGTCTAAAGCCCGGTCATCCAAGCCGGCACGCCCGCGCAAGATGAGCCAGCCATGGCCCGGCCACCAACTCGTGACCTCAAAGCGCTGGTTTTGCAGCAGTTCCTGCCACACATCTTTAGTGCGCGCTGTCACAAACCACAGCTTGCCGTCCTGAATCTGTGCAAACGAGAACGGACGCACATGTGGCTGCCCGTCCACGCTTGTCGCCAGATACCACGCCGGCACCGACGTCAGATACTCCAAAACCGTATTCAATCCGTCCATGTGTCCTCCTGGCGCTAGCTAATTCGGAACGGGTAGTTAATTTGAGACGCGCTAGAGCTCCAGGCGCTCCTCGCTGCCGTCGATATCACAGAAGCGGGCGGCGATATTTCGCACCGAGAAAAACGCAAGGCGACCGTCGTTGGCACTATCGTGTTGCTCGCCGATGCCCACCATGTGCTTAAAGCCGGCTTGGCGCACCCGGTCGCTCACGACCGCGTCGTCCTCGAGTGCGGCCTCGCCGGTCAGCACGATCCAACACTCCCCCGGTTTCCAACCCGAAACCTCAAACTTGGGGTTCGCGCTGAGCTCGGCCCACACGTCCTTATCGCGCGAGGTGCAAAACCACAGCTTGCCATCATCGACCATGGCAAACGAGAACGGCCTCACGCGCGGCTGATATCCGTCCGTCACGTCGATCGTGGCGAGATACCACGCCGGAATACGCCTAAGATACGAACAGGCGCGCTCGAGCTGCGCCGTGCGATCGTTGTCGGTCATAGGGACCCCTTTCCTGCGCTCGAATCGCGCCTAAACAAGTTGAAGATTGATGACGATGACGCAGATGAGCAGCAGCGTCGTCACCACCGCTGCCAGCGCATCCCCGCGGCCAAACGCAAGCGTATGCAGGCGTGTGCGGCCCTGCTCGCCGTGATAGCAGCGTGCATCCATGGCGGCAGACAACGTTTCGGCATGACGGAACACACCCGTGAACAGCGGAATCGCCACACTGCCGAGCATACGCACACCGCCGAGCAGGCCTCCCGTCACGCGCGCGCCGCGACTCGCCTGTGCATCGGCCGTCTGCTTCATCTCGGTGGCAAACTGCGGCATAAAGCGCAGCGCGATACCCATGATCATGCCGAGCTCGTGCGCAGGAAGTCCCACACGCGCAAACGGCGCGAGCAGGCGCTCAAAGCCCGCGGAGAGGTCGAGCGTCGGTGTGGTGAGCGTGATAGCGCTCATACCGGCCATCATCAAGGTCAGGCGGCACGCCATAAAGGCGGCGGAATGCAGCGAGCCCTCGCTAATCTGCAAAAAGCCGAGCTGCCACAGGATGCGCCCGCGCTGTTCGGAAATCAGTTTGAGCACCGCGACCTCGATGACGATCGCCAGCAGCGGCGCCATCGATGACAGGACGCGACGAGCCGGCACCCGAGACACGGTATAGATCAGGACAACGAAGATTGCGACCGGGACCAGTCCGCGGAAGCTACTGACCGTGAGCGTCGTGATCAGAAACACAAAGCCCAAGAGCAACTTAGTTCGCGGGTCCAGGCGGTGGATTGCACTATCGCCGGAATAGTAGCTGCCAAACGAAAACGCCTCCATTAGCAGCCCTCCTCTCGCTCGACCGTCTTGGATTTAGCAATGTCCGCGACGTTAGAAGGACCGTCCGAGCGACCGATTAGCAGGTCCACCAACTCGTCTGTCAGCGACTCAACCGTATAGAGGCCGTCAAAGCGCAGCGGCACGCCTGCCTTCGCAAGCGCCAGCGCCATGCGCTGGGCAGCGGGAACACCCAAGCCGATTGATTTAAGCTCATCGGCATGCGCAAAAACCTGAGCGGGCCTGCCCTCGGCAAATACCGTGCCCTCGTTCATTACGACGATACGGTCGCAGCAATTGGCCAGGTCATCCATGCTGTGCGAAACCATGACGACGGTCAGGACCCCATGGTGAAGTCGATCGATGAGCTCCAGGAAATCACTGCGCGCCGCCGGATCGAGCCCTGCCATATGCTCATCGAGCACCAGGACCTCAGGCTCCATGGCAAGCACGCCAGCAAACGCCACGCGCCGCTGCTGCCCGCCGGAGAGCTCAAAGGGGTTCTTGTCGCCCACCATAGCCAGGTCGAGACCCACGCGCGCGAGCGATGACTCAACGCGGCGGGCGACCTCGGCCTGCGACAAGCCAAGGTTACGCGGACCAAATGCCACGTCCTGTGTCACGGTCTCGGCAAACAGCTGACGCTCTGGATACTGAAACACCACGCCGACCTTTGCCTTAACCGCGGCGGCATCTTTCTTGCTTGAAAGGTCGCGCCCCAGCGCGCAACCGCTCCCCTCCTGCGGGCGGATTAATCCGTTGAGATGCTGAACCAGCGTCGACTTACCCGAACCGGTATGGCCCGCAAGGCCCAAGAACTCGCCACGACGCACCGTCAGCGATACATCACGCAGTGCCCACGGACTGCTGGGGTCGTTGCCCCAGAGAGCCTGTTTGTTCGATGCGCCCTCGACGGCTGAGCGCTTGTGCCAACGGCGACGCTCGCGGGCGCTCAGCGAATAGCTATGCGAGAGATGCGAAATCTCGATAACGGGCTCCGACGCGGCCATCCCGTCGGCTGCAGAGGATGCATTGTCAAGCATACGAGAATCGGAAGCGGAAGGCTGCACTGCGACGTCCGCCCCGCTCCGCTCGGCATAAACCTGTGCAATCTCGGCGACCATATCTGCCTCGCGCGCCTGCGCGCAAACGGGCACGCCCTTCTCACGAAGTGCCCTACCTAGACAGCACGACGCCGGCATATCCAGGTTGAGCTGCGCAAGTTCGTCTGCCCGCGTCAAGATTTCCTCGGGCGTACCGAGCATGGCAACGCGCCCCGCCCGAAACACCGCGACACGATCGGCCTCGGCGGCCTCTTCCATAAAGTGCGTAATCATCACGATGGTCATGCCGCGAGCGTGCAACGCGCGGCAAGCCTTCATGAGGCCCTTGCGTCCACGCGGATCGAGCATCGAGGAAGCCTCGTCCAATATGAGCACGCGCGGCTCCATGGCGAGCACGCCGGCAAGCGCCACGCGCTGCTTTTGGCCACCCGAAAGCGCGTGGGTCTCGTGGCGCTCAAAGCCCACCAGGCCCACGCCCTTCAGCGCCTCGCGTACGCGCTGCGCAATTTGTACCGATGGCACGCCAAGGTTTTCGGGACCAAACGCAACGTCATCTTCGACAAGCGTTGCCACCAGCTGATCATCGGGATTCTGGAATACCATGCCCGCGGGCGAACGAATGTCGTAGACCAGCTCGGGGGCGGACGCAGCCATGCCGTTGATGCGTACCGTGCCCGCATCGGGTTGCAACAGCGCATTCAGATGCTTGGCAAACGTCGACTTGCCCGACCCATTGCCACCGAGGATGCAGAAAAACTCACCGTCCTCGATGATCAGATCGACACCGTCGAGTGCCGACACGGCACCGTCATAGCTAAAGGAAACGCCCCGACACTCAATCATGCGCGGCCTTTGACCTGGTCCTTTTTAGGCGTGATGAGGTTGGAGACTGCTTTATACACCGCCAGCGTCAACACCGAGTTAAGCACGGTCTTGATAAGGTTGAACGGCAGCACGGCAGGAATCATGAGCGGGGCGATCACATCGACCGAGCCATACCAGAACCATACGCCAATGGTAAGGTTTGCGACCATAGACAGCGCTGTAGCGGCAATGACGCCGAGCACCAGGCCAATCACGGCACCCTTATAGGTGTGCATCTTCTGGTAAACGATAGCCGCGGGCAGAATATAGCCCAGCGTGGCAACCAAGTTCATAAGCGCACCGACCCAATCGCCCGTGGTAAGCGCATGGATAACGATCGCCATGGCGGCAACAGCTGTGCCGGCACCAGGGCCATATGCAAACCCACACACCATCGCCGGCACCAGCGACGGGTCATAG
>URTW01000082.1 GCA_900550815.1 uncultured Collinsella sp. | reverse complement strand
CACCTCATCTCCTCCTCTCCCCGCCCCCCCCACCGCGTACCCTCTCTTTTTTGTCTGGGCTGGGCCGCCGGGTGGCCGCGCTGGCTAGTGACCCTTGATGGAGTTGAGGAAGTCCTGGGCGCGCTTGGTCTGGGGGTGGTCGAAGAACTCGTCGGGCGTGCCGGTTTCCACGATCTGGCCGTCGGCCATGAACACGACGCGGTCGGCCACGCGGCGGGCAAAGTTCATCTCGTGCGTGATGACGATCATCGTCATGCCCTGCTGTGCCAGACGGACCATGACCTCGAGCACCTCGTTGATCATCTCAGGGTCAAGGGCGCTCGTGGGCTCGTCAAAAAGCATGGCCTTGGGTTGCATGGCAAGCGAGCGGGCGATGGCTACGCGCTGCTGCTGGCCGCCCGAGAGCTGTGCGGGCACCTTATCGGCCTGCTCGGCAACGCCCACGCGGCCCAGCAGGTCCATGGCGCGCTCGCGGGCCTCGTCCTTGGAGACACCCAGCACATCGACCGGTCCCAGCATGACGTTCTGCAGTACGGTCATATGTGCGAACAGGTTGAACTGCTGAAACACCATGCCCAGCTCGGCGCGCATGCGGGCAAGATCCTTGCCTTCTTGCGGCAGGGGCTCGCCCTCGATGAGGATCTCGCCCGAGTCGATGGTTTCCAGACGGTTGATGGTGCGGCACATGGTCGACTTGCCCGAGCCCGAGGGACCGATCACAACGACGACCTCGCCGCGGTCGACAGAGAGATTGATGTCGTTGAGGACGTGCAGATCGCCATAGTGCTTATCGACGTGTCTGAGCTCGATCAGCGGCTGATTGCCGGTGGAAGAGGTGCTCTGTGCCATGGTGCTCGGCTCCTTATGACTCGAAATGGTAAAGCGTTAGCGGATGATGGTCGCGCCGGTCTTGTGCGAAACATAGACAGCGGCCTTGTTGATCGCGACGTTGATGAGGATGTAGATGACCGCGATTACCAGGTAGACCGACACGAGGGCGTCGTAGTTGGTAATGAGCACGCGGGCGTTTTGCATGAGGTCGGGGTAGCTCACCACATAGGCGACGGTGGTGTCTTTGACTACGACCACAAGCTGCGAAATCAACGACGGAATGATAAACCGGATAGCCTGCGGCAACACGATTTTAAAGGTGATTTTAGCCTTGGAGAGACCGAGTGCCTGGGCTGCCTCGACCTGACCGCGCGGCACGGCGTTGACGCCGGCGCGGAAGATCTCGGCAAGTACACCGGCTGCAGCAAGCGCGACGGGAAGCGTGAACATCCAAAACGACGGCAGCGCTATCTTGTACTGGGGCAGCACCAAAAAGAAGAAGTAGATGAACAGCAGGCTCGGCACGCCGCGGAAGAAATCAGTGAGCACGCGGCAGACCAGCTGCAGCGGCTTGATGCCGCTGGTGCGGCCGAGCATAAGGGCTAAGCCCAGCACCAGTGCAATGACGCCGGCGGTGAGTGCGACTTTAACGGTGCCCTCAAAGCCGGCAAGCAGGAACTTCCAGGTGGTGAGGTGCGTAAAGAAATACCAATAGTGAACCGAAAGCTGGCCGGTCACATAAAAGCGCTGCAACACGAGGGCGACGAGCACGGCGACGGCAACAAGCGAGATGGCGGTGCCGATGCGAATCTTGGCGCGCATCTTGGGGCCGGGAGCCTCGTAGAGCGCATCGCGCATGGTGAGCGCGGAGGTGGAGTGCTTGCTCATCGGAGGATCCTCACCTTCTTATCGATATAGTTGCCAATGTGGCTCACCACAAAGGCCGTGCCCAGGTAGCCGAGCGCCGAGATAAAGAACGCGGCGACGCCGCCGAGCGAGCGCGTGTTGATGTAGCTCACCACGCCGGTGAGCTCCTGCGGTTTAAGCGGCACCTGGCTGCCGAGCGCGGTGGTGAGCATGACGGCGATAAAGAGGTTGGTCATGGGCAGCACGCTCGAGCGCAGCGCTTGCGGAATCACGATCTTGGCGAGGATGCGGTTAAAGCTCATGCCGAGCGAACGTGCGGCTTCGACCTGACCGACGCCGACGGTGTTGATGCCACTCATGAAGTTCTCGGAGCCAAAGGCCGAGCCCAAAAGGACCGTAGCGACGATAACGCAGGTGCGGTAGGGCAGAACGACCTTGAGCGGCGGCAGCGCGTAGACGACGATGATGAGCAGCGCGATGCCGGGGATGTTACGGAAGACCTGGACATACAGGTCGCCAAAGACGCGCAGCGGCTTGAGCGGCGACACGCGCATCACGGTGACGGCGACGGCCAGCACCATGGCGATGGCAAACGACTCAAGCGTCATGCCCCAGGTTGCTAGCAGCGCGTCGATATAGTTCTGGCCATAGAGCGACCAGAGCTCGGAGAGACTCATGCGGACCTCCCGCCGATAAGGAAAGGGGCTCCCGTGTGTACGGAAGCCCCGACAACTCAGTGAGGAAACAGTTTACCGCAATAAAGCGCATCATGCGTTTCCGTATGGTTTCGTTGCGGTCGTTACCAGGCTCGCTGCCTAGGCCCCGATCTCGGGCAGCTCGGGAACATTGGTGTCGCCCGTACGGTCGCCGATGCAGATCTGCCACAGCTCAGTCCAGGTGCCGTCGTCCTCGATCTTCTTAAGGAAGTCGTTAACGAAGGCGACGCCGTCGGAATCGAGCGGCAGGCCAATGCCATAGGGCTCCTTGCTGCCGAAGGGCTTGCCGGCAATCTTGTACTTACCGGGCTCGTGGACCAGGGCGCTCTGCTGCATGTTGTTATCGATGACGTAGGCGTCAACGCGGCCCTGTTGGAGTGCCTGGCGGGCCTCCTCGTCGGTCTTGACCTCCTGCTGGCTGGCCTTGGGAGCGAACTCCTCCAGGATGGCAGGGCCGTTGGAGCCGGACTGGACGGCGACGTTCTTGTTGGCCAGGTCGTCGACGCTCTTGATGTCGTCGTTATCGGCGAGCACCAGGATGGCCTGCTGGGTGTAGTAGTAGGGGCCGGCGAAGGAGACGAGCTTCTTGCGCTCGTCAGTGATGGTGTAGGTGGCAAAGACGGCGTCGACCTGGCCGTTCTGCAGGACGGACTCGCGCGTGTCCGAGGTCACCTGGGTGATCTCGACCTTGTTCTCGCCCAGAATGTAGTTGGACAGGAGCTGTGCGATACCGGCGTCGAAGCCGCGGGTCTGACCGTCCTTCTCGTTGAGGAGGGAGAAGAGCGTGGAGGTCTGAACGCCACCGATCTTAAAGACGCCGGCGTTCTTGACGGCCGTCGCCCAGGTGCTGGCGGCGATGGCGTCATCATCGGCCTTGGGGCCGTCGTTGACGAGCTTGTCGAATGCCTTGGCATCGAGCGTGGTGGAAGCCTCGGTATCTGCGGAGCTCTTGGAGGAGCCGGCGGCGGAACCCTTGTCGGCCTCGGCGCTGGTGTCAGAGCAGCCGGCAAGACCAAGGCCGGCGACGGTTGCGAAGGTAGCGGCAACAAAGCCGCGGCGGTCGAGAACGACCTGCTGGGAGAGGTTTTTGCTCATGGTAGAACACCTTTCTCAATAAAATCCCTAGCGGTTGAGTAGAGTTATACCCTATCGCGCTCAAATGGGTCAACACGAAATAACTCAGAAACATACTTGCCTTATGGGTAATTCTACCTACCAAAAAGGGACAGGTTTATTTTGGCAGGTTTTATCTGGGCAAACGTCGGTTATTACAGCTGAGATAGCGCTTTGCGGACGGCGTGGTCGCTCGCAGCGGTCGCTATAATGGCGGCAACGCGACACATATATAAGTAAGGAGATGGCATATGAACGGCTATTCGTTTTTCGCTCTGACCATGATTTAAAACCACCACAAAGGGGACAGGCACCTTTGTGGTGGTTTTGACCGATGCAACGGCATGCCTTGCTGCTTTGTCTCAATCTGTAACATCTGGACGGCCAAAAGGTCTCTATCTGTTACAGATTGAGACAAAGGTCAGGGGCAAAGACGGTTTGTCTAGATCTGTAACAGTTAGACGAGGATTTGTACGCTAGATGTTACAGATTGAGATAATCGCGTCGCGAAAATAAAAACCTCCGCAGGGGTGCTTTCCTTGCGGAGGTTTTCTTACTCGTTGAGTAGTCTCGCGGCTTCGGCGGCCATGTTCTCGACCGTCATGCCGTTCTGAGCGAGCAGTTCGTTGGGGTCGTAGCGGTCGGGGAAGCCCTTGGCGATGCCGAAGGTGCGCGTGCGCACAGGCGTGCAGGACAGATAGCACGCGACGCGCTCGCCCCAGCCACCGTCCAAGATGCCGTCCTCGAGGGTGACGACAACGCGATGCTCGGCGGCAAGGCTGTCGAGGAACTCACGGTCAAGCTCGGTTGCAAAGCGCGGGTTGACGAGCGTGGCCTCGATACCGTACTCGGCAGCCAAGCGGTTTGTCACGCGCTCGCCCAGCTCAAAGAAATCGCCAAGCGCGAGCACGGCAACGTCGCGACCCCGGCGCACCACGTTGTAGCGAACGGCGCTGTAGTCGGTGTCTTCGGCGGGCGCCAGATCGGGACGGCTTACCAAGCCAATGCCCGGTACGCGGATCGCCACGGGATGCTCGCGGTGGTCGAGCGACCAGCTCAGCATGGACAGATATTCCTCCATGCAGGCCGGCGCTAGGTAGCGCATGTTGGGAAGTCCACCCAGCATGGAAATATCAAAGAACGAAAGGTGCGTTTCGGACGTGGTGCCAAAGATTGACGCACCAAACACCAAAATGGTTGCCGGGGCGTCGTTGAGGCACAGGTCGTGCCACAGTTCGTCGTAGGCGCGCTGCAAAAACGTCCCGTACACACCAAAGACTGGCTTGGCGCCCGAGCGCGCAAGCGCGGTGGCAAAGGTCACGGCGTGTTCCTCGGCAATGCCCACATCGACGAACTGTTTGCCGGCGGCAGCGCGAAGCTCGGGCGTAAAGCCCATGATGTAGGGTGTGGCGGCCGTGATGCCCACGACCTGCGGATCGCGCTCGATGGCGGCGCTGAGCGCCTCGCCCGTAATGTCGGCATAGGTGCGCGGCGCCGGCTCGCTCGGATGGCCCGGGCAGAGCTTGCGCCCGGTCGCCATGTCAAACGGACCCACGTGATGCCAGCGCTCGGGGTCGCTCTGTGCCGGCTCAAAGCCCTTGCCCTTGGCGGTGGAGACGTGCAGCACGATGGGATGATCGATATTGCGCAGTTCCTGCAACGCGTCGACGAGGGCCAACACGTCGTTACCGGCGTCCAGATAGCGGTAGTCGAGCCCCATCGCGCGGAAAACGTTGCGCTCACAGGTACCGTTGCTGGCTCGCAGCTCGGCCAGATTGCGATACAGGCCGCCATGGTTCTCGGCTATGGACTGGTCGTTATCGTTGACGATGATGATCAGGTAGCTATCGAGTTCGGCGGCATTGTTAAAGCCCTCAAACGCCAGGCCGCCCGAAAGCGAGCCGTCGCCAATGATGGTGATGACGTTGTACGTATTGCCCGCCAGGTCACGAGCGTGCGCCAGGCCGCAGCCCAGGCTCACCGACGTGGAGGTATGGCCCATGGCGAACAGGTCGTGCTCGGACTCGTCGGGATTGGCAAAGCCAGAAGCCTCACCATAACGCTCCGGATCGATATAAGTGTACGCGCGCCCGGTCAGCGCCTTGTGGGCGTAGGTCTGGTGCGAAACGTCAAAGACAATCTTGTCGATGGGGGAGTTAAATACGCGATGAAGCGCAACCGTAAGCTCAACGACGCCCAAGTTGGGGGCAACGTGCCCGCCGACGGCGGCGGAGCTTTCGAGGATTGCCTGACGGATCTCGCCGCAGAGCAGCGGAAGCTCGGCGCGGTCGAGAGCCTTGACGTCCTCGGGCGTTGTCGTTTGCGTAAGCAGCATCGTTGTGGGTTACTCCATGCGAATCGTGCGCCGGCACTCCCTCGGCCGGCACAATTGCACAAGACAGTCTCGCACATTTTGGCGTTTGATATGTGACGGCGGCGCGGTAATTCGCCAACTGGTGGGGCAAAACGTTTTGTCCGATGCCATACTGATATGTTCCATGATGTTTTTATCGATTGTGCACAGGCCGTGGCTTGTCGCCGTGAGTCGCTGGAAGGAGGCAGCATGTCCGATACCGTTCGTGCCGAGAAAATCGCGCACGAGGTCGACTATGCCGCCCGTCAGCTCGCCCAGGCGGGCCGCTTGGACCTGACGCACGAGTTTATCCAGCATGGCGACGTGACGGTCTATGCACATGTGACTTCAGTAGCGCGGGCGAGCCTGTCCTTTGCCGAGCGCTTGGGCCGTGCTGGCATTTCGGTCGACCGTGCTTCGTTGCTGCGCGGAGCCCTGCTGCACGATTACTTTCTCTATGACTGGCACGATCCCGACCCAAGCCATCGGCTGCATGGCTTTCGCCACCCGTTTTTTGCCCTGGCGCGTGCGGAGGAAGATTTTGAGCTGACGTCGCGCGAGCGGAATATTATCGTGCGCCATATGTTTCCGCTGGTGCCGGTGCCGCCGACGTGTCGTGAGGCTTGGATTGTATGCCTGGCAGATAAATGGTGCGCTCTGCGCGAGACGGTCGCCGGTCGTCTGCGGCGCAAGGACGAGGCGGACGATGGCGTGAGTGGCGAATCGAGCGAAAAGAGGAGAGGGTAGACGGTGGGGACCGCGATTGATATGGCGTTTGGCGGCGCGACGCTTGCCGCCTGCCCACTCTCGGCACTGGTGCTCTCGTTTGCCTTCTACGGGTTTTGTGGCTGGGCGAGGGAGTCGACGGTCTGCGCCATGCTCAATCACGGACGATTTGCCAACAGCGGCTTTTTGCTGGGGCCGTGCTGCCCAATCTATGGCGCGGGCGGCATTGCCTGCTGGCTGCTGTTGCGCGGGATTCCGGATGCCTCGAGCCAGTTTGTCGCTGCAGCACTCGTATGCAGCGTGATTGAGTACAGCGTAGGCGTGCTGTTGGAAAAAACAACGGGCGCTCGCTTTTGGGACTATTCGCACCTGCCGTTTAACCTGCACGGACGCATCTGCCTGTACTGGGCATGCGCGTTTGGCCTGGGTGCGTTGTGTATTTGCCGCGTGGTGGAGCCGGCGGTGTTGGGCCTGCTTGCCCATCTGCCGGTGCTGATTGTGCGGCTGTCCGCGTTTATCGTCGCGGTCGCGATGATGGTCGACGCGGTGTGCTCGTTGGCGAGCTGGCGGCGTCTGTCTGATCAGCTGGAGCGCGTCCGGGCCGACCTTGCCGACCGCATTAATGAGTCGCTTGCCGATGCCTCGGACTCAATGCTTGAGCGCATTCCCGATTCGACGATTGACTCGGTGGCACAGACGCACATCCGCAGCCGTGCCGTTAACGCGTGGCTGGCGGAGCTGGGCGATGCGACGCTCGATGCCCTGCGCGAGAAGGCTTCGATGCCGACGTTTATCGCGGATGGTGCTCGCGGCCTGGCGCTCGCTGCCCGCCGCGTGGCCGATGCCGCGCCGAGCATGCCGCGTCCGTCGTTCAGTCGTCGCCTTGCCGGCAAGCGCATGAGCCGTCCGGTGCCGAGCGTGTCGCTCAGCCGCCGCGACCTGCGCTTTTTCAATGCCTTCCCGCGTCTGCGCATCAATCGCTACGAAGGTGTCATTCGAGCAACTAATCTCCGCGACCGCGCCCGCGAGCTGTTTCGGCGCTAGCCGGGATGGGCGTGCTCACGGCTCCCTTGCTCGCGTATTTCCCGTCCGTTTCGCGTCCGTTGCCGTGCCGTTTCCAAGATTGCGGCACCGTTTCCATTCGACAACGCAGCGTTTAACAACGCCGTATCTGGTCTACACCAGTTGCCCCTCGGCCGCATTATGGGCGCCGACAACGTTCATGCGATCAAGGGGGAGCGAATGTACGATACGGGATCGACAACATTTATGCTCATCTGCACCATTCTCGTGTTTTTAATGACACCGGGTCTGGCGTTTTTCTATGGCGGCCTGTCCAGGCGCAAAAATGTCATCAACACCATGCTCATGTGCTTTGGCGCCATTGGCCTGGTTGGTGTGCTGTGGATTGTTGCCGGCTGGTCGCTGGCCTACGGCGGCGACGGTTCCAGCCCGTTTATTGGAGGCCTTGACCAGCTGCTGTGCCTGCCGGTGCTCGGTCAGGTGCTGCAGGCGGCCGAGGGCAATGCCGCGGACGGTGCCGCCTACCCTCAGATCATCAACATTGCCTTTCAGATGGCGTTTGCCATGATCACGGCCGCTATCGTTACGGGCAGCCTGGCCGGCCGCGTTAAGTTTGGCGCCATGACGGCTTTCCTGGGCATTTGGCTGCTCGTGGTCTATGCGCCGCTCGCCCACATGGTTTGGGGCGGCGAGGGCTCCTTTATCGGCGACATCATCGGCGCGCTCGACTTTGCCGGCGGCGACGTGGTGCACATTTCGTCCGGTCTTACGGGCCTGATCCTCTGCTTAATGCTCGGCCGTCGTCGTGGCTTTGGCATGGTGAGCTACCGTCCGCATAACGTGCCGTTTGTGGCGCTGGGCGCCGGTCTGCTTTGGTTTGGTTGGTTTGGCTTTAACGGCGGCAGTGAGTTCAAGGCCGATGCCGTGGCCGCGCTTGCCATCCTCACCACCGTGACGACCAGCGCGGCGGGCATGGTCTCGTGGCTTG
>URTW01000081.1 GCA_900550815.1 uncultured Collinsella sp. | reverse complement strand
GTCCTTCATTGGCTGGTCGCTGGGCGTAAAGACGGCGCAGTTGAGCTTAAAGTAGCGCTCGGCGATGGCGTCGAGCAGCTCGTCGACCGTCTCGCCGGACTCGTCGACCAGGTCCTTGTAATAGCGCGAACCCGTGCAGGACTCCTCTCCTACCACAACGCCGCCGGCCTTCTCGATGAGGTTGAACAGCTTCCAGTTGGGCACGGCCATGGGCGTACCGGTGTACAGGATGCGCTTGGTCCCCTTGGGCGCCACGCCCTCGCCGGCCTCGACACGCTGCTCGCACTCAGCCGCCATATCGTTGATGGCACCGGTCAGACGCGGCGTGTCGTCCATAAAGGCGGCCTGAACGGTCAGCAGGCTGTCGAGACCGCTGATGGGCGCAGGGTCGGCAGCGCGCGTGGCAGCGAGGCGCTGCAGGGCGCGACGCTTCTCGTTGACGGCGTGGATGGCGGCCTTCAGACGCTCGGGCGTAATCTTGACGCCGCACTCTTCCTCAATCTTGGCGGCAAGCTTTTTAACCTCGGCCTTCCAGGTCACGAGCGTCGACTCGTCGTGCACGTTGGGAATATCCATGACGTACATGTTCTTTTGCGTGGCAAAGAACTCGTAGGCCTTCTTCTTACCATCGCAGGTGTTCTCGCCCACCACCAGATCACTCGACTCAATGTAGGGGCAAACCTCGCCCAGCTTAAAGCCGGCAAAGCTCTTGATGAGCGGGCAGGTGTTGCGCGGCAGATGCTCCTCGACCTTGTCGGTCGCCCAGTCGGCACCCGAGCACAGGCCCACGGGGATGCCATCGCAGGCAAGCACGATCTCCTCGGGCACGTACACACAGAACGAACCGACGATCTTGGTGGCCTCGCCGGCCTCCTTCTTGTCGAGCATCTCCTTAATACGGCCGCTGTGGATGTTGGTGGCGACAAAATCCAGATAGGACGTGGACTTGGGACGGTTGTTCTGCGACAGGAACATGTCCCCGTACATCTGGCCCACGGCGCCCAGCAGCATATCGTGGTCGGCAAGATTCATGCCGAGGCTCTCCCACATCGGATGGAAATCGAATTCTTCAGCCATGACGGTTCCCCTCTCGAACCAAAAATGGATAACAGCGGTATCGATGCACGACGGACGGCGATTGCCCGGCCGTGCTCAAACCCGGAATTTTAGGGAACCTGCTTTGCGGTCGATTATTTAGTTGTGCGTCGTCTCTCCCGGAGCCGTGAACATACCTGCTCATATGCGGCTCCGAGCCATATACAGGGCACGCGCGGCAACGCGGCGAATATATGTCGTCTGCGGCATGTGCGCACCCTCCTTTACAAGTTGAGGTTAACTATATCAACGGTCATCGCCCCTGCGAACACCGTTGACATTCGTACGACAGCGTCGTGTGCCGTCGTTTAATAAATAATTATCTTGATTGATAAGAGTTTGTCATTCCTCATTCGGTGAACGGCAAAAACAAAGCCGCCGAGGCCTATATCCCCGACGGCATTACCCGGCGCTATCGGCAGACCAAATGGATCCTACTGGCATCAAAATGCATGCGCAGTGTCTCGCCTGCTTGCGGCAGCTCATCGACAGGCATGCCCACTTTGTTGACCTTCCACTGCAAGCGCGTCGGCGCATCGGCCCGCGGCGCATCCAACAGCACCAGGCGCTCAAAACGCGAGTCGCTCACGCGCGCTACGTGCAAATCGTAGCTGTTGCGACCCCGCTCGGCACGGTTGTCCATATGGAAGTAGCTCGCACGAATACCCAGGTACGCCACGTCATCGGGGACCTCGCGACCCACGTTAAAGGTCATACCCCAGCCGAGGGCCTCAACTTCCTCGTCACCGACCTTGCGTGCGCCGCTCGTATTCTTGCAGCCCGTTAGGCGCAGCGCCGCCAGCGTCTGCGGGCGGCGGACCACGTCCTCAATGGAGCCGATCTCCTCAACATGCCCGTTATGCATCACGCAGATGCGCTGGCACAGGCGGCACGCCTCGTCGATGTCGTGGCTCACGTAGAGCACGGTACGGTTGCAGACATCGAACAGGTCAAGCATGTTCTGTTCGAGGGCGCTCTTAAGATAGGAATCGAGCGCGCTCATGGGCTCGTCGAACATAAAAATGCCCGGATGCGCCGCCACCATGCGAGCAAGCGCCACACGCTGCTGCTGACCGCCCGAGAGGCGCGCGGGGTAGCGGTCAGCAAAATCGGCCAGACCGAAAATGCCCAGATAGCGCTCGGCGAGCTTTTTGCGCGCGGCGGCGTCGCCCGCACCCTTTACGCCGGCGCATACGTTATCGGCCACCGTCATGTTGGGAAACAGCTGATAGTTTTGGAACAACAGGGCGCATTTTCGCTCCTGGGGCGACAGGTTGATGCCCGCCGCCGAGTCAAAAAAGGTCACGCCGTTGACGACGATCTTGCCCTCGTCGGGCGTCTCCACACCGGCGATGCAGCGCAGCGTACAGCTCTTGCCGCAACCCGAGGCGCCCAGCAGGGCCACGCGCTCCTCGCCGGCCTCGAGCTGCATGTCGAGCATAAACCCGGGATAGCACTTTTTGATATCCAAAACGAGCGACATGGCTTATCGACCTCCCTGCGGCGCCGCATCATCGCGCATGAGCTCGGCCAGCGCCTCGCGATCGATACGCAGAGCATCGCCGCCCGCCGGGTCGAGCGAATCGCCCTGTCCGGCGAGATCTTTGGCTTGTTTGTACTCCGCATGGGAAAGGCCCCGCTCGCGATACTTCTGCGAATGAGCGGTGTACATGTTGATGAACAGGATGACTAGGAAACTAAACACGATCACGACGACGACCCAAAAGAGGGCTACCGACGTGTTGCCGCCCATCCACTCAAAGTAGATGGCGATGGGAATGGTCTGCGTAATACCGGCGTAGTTGCCCGCAAAGAACAGCGTGCAGCCAAACTCGCCCATCGCGCGGGCAAAGGCGAGCACCGTGCCGGCGGCGATGGAGGGCCAGCCGAGCGGCATCATGAGCTTGGCACAGATGCGACGTTCGGACCATCCCAAGGTTCGCGCGGCGTCGAGCATCTGCGTGTCGAGGCTCTCAAAGGCACCGAGGGCCGTACGATAGACCAGGGGGAACGACTCCACCACGGCAGACATCACCCCCGCGGGCCACGTAAAGACGATCGAGACGCCGCGCGCGATGAGCCACCGGCCCACCCCGGTCGAGCGGCCAAACAGCATGAGGAGCAAAAAGCCGCAGACCGTGGGCGGCAGCACCATAGGAATCGTAAAGACCGACTCGAGCAGGCCCTTGATGCGACTGGAGGTACCCAAAGTCTTCCACGCGGCGACCAGGCCCAGCGCAAAGGAGATCAGCAGGGCAAGGCCGCTCGTTTTAATGGACACCCAAAACGGGCGATAGTCGATGTCGCCCAAAAAGGAGGCCAGGGAGGTCAAGGGCCTCTGCTCATCCCGCAACACGACAGACGATGCTTCTACCATTTGAGCGCTATCAAGCCAGCGCGCGCCGCCCTTGGCATCACCCGAGGCTGATGCAATCACTACATAGCGGTCCCCATCCGCACTGCGCTCGTCAAAGCCATAGGTATACCCGCCGGCATCAAACGTTGTTTCCGCTGTGACATACCAAGGAAGATCCACGTCCCCTAGCTGTGCACCTCCCATGCAGTTTGCGCTGTCGAGCTCACAAACGAGAGCCTTGAGACCCGATACGCACTCGTTGTCTTGCAGATCCAATCCATACTTCTCGACCGCCTTGGGCGATATCCACACCACAACGCGATCGGCAGCAGGCGTCACTACAAGGTCCACGTCCTCGTCAACGGGAAACCGGTAGCCCTCAGGCTGGCCCTCCATGGCACGAGCGGTCCCCTTGGCCAACCGCTCAAAACCCTCGATCCCTTAGGAAAGCCCATGAGCGGTCGCAGCAACCTGGGCCCCGTCCTCAGCGTCCCCAGCAAACGCAAATCCCGGCACCCAGCAAAGCGCGAAGGTCAAAGCACAGGCGACAAGCATGCGGAATCTATTAAGCACGAAAAGCTCCAAGCGAATACAAGGACGGAGTGAAACACAAAACGATGGAATTATCGCGCCAAGCCGCACTACGCGGAAAGCTCAAAGCCGTACTTGGCCCAAATCTTCTGAGCCTTCTTGTTGGACAGGCAAAAGTCGATAAACGCCTTGGCCTCGTCGGCGTGTTCGGAGCTATCGGCGACAGCGCCGGGATACACGATGGGCTTGTGCGAATCCTCGGGGCACACGAAGGCCTCCTCGATGCCGTCGTAGCGGAAGATATCGGAGCTGTAGACAAAACCTGCCACGCAGTCGCCTGTGGACACATAGGCGGCGGCGGTACCAACTTTGTCGGCCAGAGCGACCTTGTCGGCGATCTCGGGAGCATACTCGCCGTCGTCGCCCTCGGTGCCGGTGTAGAGGCCCACGGAGGCCAGGGCCTGGTTGGCGTACTTGCCGGCGGGAACGGTCTTGGCGTCGCCGAAGGCGATCTTGCCGTCCAGATTCGCGACGTCGGCGATGGCCTCGACCATGGTGTCGGAGCCCTCGGCGCGAATGATCACGAGGTCGTTGACGAACATATCCTCACGGGTGTCGGCGGCGACGAGCTCGGCGGTCTCAGCGTTATCCATGGTGCCCTTGGAAGCGGTGATGAGCACGTCGACCGTGGCGCCGGCACGCATCTGCTCGACGAGGTCGCCGGAGGCCTTAAACTGCGTGTCGGCAAAGGTGGTGCCGGTCTGGTCGGTGTAGAGCTCCTGGACCTCGGGCAGGGCCTTCTCGAGCGAGTTGGCGGCAAAGACCTGCAGCTTGACAGCCTTCTTCTTAGAGGAAGACTTGGCGGAGCCGGCATCGGAACCAGCGGGCTCGGACGTCTTGTTGCCCGAGCAGCCAGCAAGGCCAAGGCCGGCGGCAGCGGCAGCAGAAAGCGAGACAAAACCGCGGCGTGAAACCATATCGAACATGTTCAACCCTTTCGGACCTTGTGCCCGGGCACCCCACCGCGGGCTTTAATCTGCAATCAGATTATACTTCTGCGAGAATAATGATAGTGAGAAATTATTCTCGCCAGAGAATATAGTTTCGAGTTGCCATACACCTTGGCGTCACTTCGGCGGAAAACAAAGGCGGAGCAGCCGTTCAGGTCGCCCCGTCCCAGGTAAACCACTTAGTTGGTATGTCCGCCGCCCGCTGTCATCTGAGCCGCATGCTCCAGCTGGTCCGCTATGGCCTCCCAGCTTTCGCGGGCGGCCTTCGTAGAACCGGGAAAGTTTACGACAAGTGTATGACCTCGTTGCATGCACACGGCGCGCGAGAGCATGGCGCGGCGCGTCTTGGTCATCGAGTACGCACGGATTGCCTCTGCAATACCCGGCACATCGCGGTCACAGACGGCACGCGTCGCCTCGGGTGTCACGTCGCGCATCGAAAGACCCGTGCCGCCGCAGGTGAGCACGACATTGGCGTGGCACTCATCGGCGGCTTCCGCGATGGCATCACCGATCTCGCTGACGTCGTCGCGTACGACCACGTGTGAGGAGACCGTCCAGCCCTGCGCCTCGATAAGCTCCTCGAGTGAGGCTCCAGCCTCGTCCTGGGCAAGATCACGCGTATCCGAGCACGTCACAATCGATATCTTCAGCTCCATAGTGTTCCTCCTACAACACGGTGCCCTCGGGCAGGTCGACGCGAACAACGTCCACGACATCGCTCGCCGCAAGGTCGCACGGACCCTCGTTAATGCGCAGCAGGCAGTTGGCCCGCTGCATCGTGCCGAGCAGCGCCGAATTCTGCGTCTTGGCCTCGGTCACCAACAGCTCACCGGTCTCGGGGTCGCGCAAAACCGTGGCGCGATCGCAGAAGCGGCGATGCTGTCGCATTTTAACGCTATGCGTGAGCGTCGCCTGCTGCACGGGACGCGCACCCTCGGCAAAGCCGCGCATCTTGCGAATCGCCGGGCGGGCGAGCATCTCAAAGCCCACATACGCCGCGGCCGGATTGCCTGAAAGTCCCAGGTAGGGCTTACCCCCGAGCAAGCCAAACGTGATGGCCTTGCCCGGACGCATCGAGATGCGGTCAAACAGCACCTCGCCCTCGCGCCGGACGAGCGCCGTCACGAAATCGTAATCACCCGCCGAGGCGCCACCGCTCGTAATGACAAAATCGCACTCCTGCACGGCGCGATGCACAAGCTCGGCAATCGCCTGCTCATCATCGGGCGCAATGCCGTAGAACACGGGCTCGGCACCGGCATCGAGTGCCTCAGCCATCAGCGCCGAGGAGTTGGAATCGCGAATCTGACCGCGCGCCGGTACCTTGCTCGGTGCGACCAGTTCCGTGCCCAGCGAGATGATGCCCACACGTGGGGCAGCGTGCACCTTCACGCTCGCGTATCCGGCGCTTGCCAGCAAACCCGCGCCCGCCGGAGCCACGACCTCGCCGGCGTGCATCACGACATCGCCGGCATGGGCCTCCTCGGCAGCAGAGCGAACGTTCTCCCCCACCTTTGCCGGCGCCGAGAACCTCACACGCGAGCCCTCGTTGCCGTCGCCATCGAGCACCTCGCCGATCTCGTATTTCGCTACGGCATCGGCACCTTCGGGTACCGGCGCGCCCGTCATGATGCGGACCGTCTCGCCCGCGCCGATTGCGCCCTCAAACACATGGCCCGCGGCCTCGTGTCCGATAACGTCGAGCGTCACCGGCGCCTCGCCAGATGCCTGCGCCAAGTCCGCCGCGCTCCCGGCATATCCGTCCATAGCGCTGTTGGCAAACGGCGAGATGTCGATATCGGCCACCGCGTCCTCGGCCAAGGGAAAACCAGCCGCCTGCCACACGGGAATCTCGACGAGATCGGTCGGAGCAACGTGCGACAGGACAATCGACTGCGCGTCCTCCAACGGAATGAGCTTCTCTGCCATATGCACCTCTTAATGCCACGGCGCACAACAGGGGCGCCGATTCTTTATGCTTGTCTCAGTATAATCCCCCGACGCACGACCGCGACTCGGCCTGTACCCGCAAATACACCTGTCGGTTGCAGGCCGCGAAACAGAATGGAAACCAACCCACCGGCTCGTCGCGTTTACCGCGTTTTATAATGCTTGCGTTGCAACCTAAAAGAGGAACGTATGGCTCATAACGACAAAACCGAAAGCGCAAACGAAACGCAGGATCATTCCCAGCCGCTCGACGACGGCGGCTTTTTCTCCCTGAACGACGTCATCACGGCAGGCAGGCATCAACTTACCCGCTCCGAGCATCTCCTGGCTGCCGACACGCGCCGCAACGCCCGCAACCTACTCGCGAGCGCCAAGTTGCTCGCGCTCGTCGTCATTGTCTCGCTCGCCATGGGCGTTGCCGCTTGGGCGTTTTTGGCCTCGCTGAATATCGCCACCGACTATCGCGAGCACCATGCGTGGATTTACGCACTGCTTCCCGTTGTGGGCGTTGCCACCGCATGGGTGTACAAAAACCACGGTCTTGCCGCCAAACGCGGTAACAACCTGGTCATCGACTCCGCTCTGGGCACACGCCTCATCCATATGCGCATGGCCGTCCTCACCTTCGTCTGCTCCACGCTCACGCACCTAACGGGTGGATCGGCCGGTCGCGAGGGAGCCGCGGTTCAGATTGGCGGCACCATCGCCAGCAACATCTCGAGCCTCGCCCACCTTAAAAAGCATGACCACCACGACCTCATGCTCGCCGGCATCTCGTCGGCCTTTGGCGCCGTATTCGGTTCGCCCCTTGCCGGAGCTTTCTTTGGCATGGAGATGTGCTTTATCGGCAAGATCGACTACACCGCGGGCATCTACTGCCTGGTCGCCTCGTTTACCGGTTACTTTACGTCGCTTGCCTTGGGAACCGAGTACGAGGCGAATGTTATCGCCGGCGTTCCCAACATGACACCACGGACGGTTGTCATCGTAGTCATCAGCGCCATCATCTTTGGTCTCACCGCACGTCTCTTTGCCTGGTCGGTTCGTACCGTCAAGAGCCTGTACGGCCGCTTTATCACCAACTACATTGCTCGCGCACTCGTGGGCGCGCTCGTGGTGCTCGCGGCCTACGCGATGCTCGACGCCTGGATGTATGCCGGCCTTGCCACCTGGCTCTCGGGCGCCGGGTTCGCCGGTAACACGACCCTTGCCGACGCAGCCATCAAGCTCGTGGTGACGGCGCTCACCCTGGGCGCCGGCTTCCAAGGAGGCGAGGTCACCCCCCTGTTTGGCATCGGTGCGGCGCTCGGCGGCTGGATCGGTTGCCTCGTCGGAATCGACCCCAGTTTTCTGGCGGCTCTCGGCATGCTCGGCGTGTTCTGTGCCGGCCTCAACGTGCCCCTCACCACCTGCATGATGGCCATCGACCTGTTCCACGGCACGGCAGCCGGGTGCTTTGTCATCGTGGCCTTTATCAGCTACCTAACTGCCGGACACCGCGGCGTGTACCCCGCCCAACGCATCATCTCGCCCAAGCGCCGTTCGCTTATTGTGGATGAGGGCGGTACGGTAGCGGATGCTATCGAGCGCCACAACGACCTGATAGAGTAGACGTAAGTATTCGACGTGCAGCCACAATCGGGGGCAATTCGACCTGAGCGCGACCGCACCGTCACGTCATACGCCTGGAGTCGCCCCATG
>URTW01000080.1 GCA_900550815.1 uncultured Collinsella sp. | reverse complement strand
TATCGTCTGCGCCCTCATCGCCGTAGGGCGATACGCCTGGCAGTCGCAGCCCGTGCCCGAAGCGGGCGCCTCAGTCACGACGGCAGAAGGTAAATCGCGCCAAGAAATCCAGGATGAGCTCGACGCCATCGTCCGCGACAACATGATGACGATCTCGGTCGCGCCGGTCGCACAGTTGCAGGAAGGCGGCAAGTTGCGCGTCAACGTGCAAAACGTCCAAGACAACAAGTTTCCCCAGCGCTTCCGCGTGATTCAAAACGACGAGACCATCTATGAGTCCGGTGTGGTCGAAGCCGGCAAGACAGTTGAGACCTGCCCCGCCGGCGATATCCAAGAAGGCGAGGCATATATCGAGATTCAGGCACTCGATGCCAAGACCTACGACACCCACGGCAATCCGACGCGCGTCAAAGTGCGGGTGGCCCAGGCAGACGGCTAGTGGCCGACGCGCTCGCAGGGGCCACACCCTGTCCCCATTCGTCCAACCATCACGGAAACAGTCCGTGACGAGCAGAAAGGATCGATTATGAACACACACATGACCCTGAGCGGAGCCAGGGCACTCGCCGTGGGCGCAGGGCTTACGCTCGCACTTGCGATGGGCGCCGCGCCAACGGCGGCCATCGCAGAGGTGCGCGTCGGAACCACCGATGTGACGGTGAAGGCCGACATAAGCAATGTTTCGTTTAAGGCGCCAACGGTCATCCCCTTTGCCGCCAAAGCCGACGGAACGCTTGTAGGACCCTCCGACGAGACGATTACCATCGACAACCTCTCGGCATATGGCATCCACGTTACTAACATGAAGGTCACGGCCAAGAACGACTGGACAATCGTTGCAGACGCAAAGACGGGCTCGGCCCAACGCTCACCGACATAGCTCGCGCTTTGGTAGACGCCGCCTTGCACCAACACGCGAATCTCATCGCCGCCCTCATCGTGCACGCGTTTCACACGCGCCAACCCATTGCGGGTTCGCGCAACCTGCAGACAGGCAGCGCGAACAGCGACGGCGGCCGCACCAAGCGCCGCGGCTCCCAGAGCAACGCCGGCAACGACGCCGGCAGAAACACTTGGCTTGTTCATCTAGAGCTCCTTTTGCAGATAGAGTCCATGGTCGTAAAAACCCAAATGGCGATAGTACTCGCGTGTGCCAATCGCGCTAATCACGTTGATACGCGCATAACCCGCATCCCGGGCAATCTCGCACGCACGCTCTACGAGCAAACGCCCCAACCCGTGATGCTGCGCCGCCTGGCCCTGGTCACCCACGCGTGCCGCCATGCCATACACGTGCACCTCGCGAATCATCGCCTCGTCCGGCATCGTCGGCAACTCGTCCACATGCGCGGCAACAAACGAATGGTCGGGCAGCGACAGGCGCAAAAAGCCCGCGATCTTGCCCTGCGGCGTCACCCACTGCAAAAAGCGCTCGTAAGTCACCGGCGTCTCGTACGCCACTTCCTCATCAAGAGATAGCTCATCCAAGTCGGCACCCGCCGTACTGATCTCGCGATAGCGAATCTCGCGCACCGTCGCACCGTCACTCCGAGCAGCCAGGCGGTTCTCAACGAGCTGACGCAGGTTGGGCTTCTTGTTGCCCACCATGATGTCATCGGAACTAAAATCGCGGATTATGCGACTGATACGGCAGAACGCCGGCGTCACCACGATGTCGTCGGCCAGCACGTCGAGCAGTTCTTCCTCGGTATAGGGGCGCCACTCGCCGCGCTCGTAGCAGCCCACCAGACGCGAGCCCTCGATGAGCGCACACGGGTAGACCTTGACCTCGTCGGGCATAAAGGCCCCCTCAGTCATAAAGTGCTCGTAGTCGCGCTTGTCCCCCTCGGGTGTGGCGCCCAGCAAGTTGAGCATAAAATGCGCGTGGATCTTAAAGCCAAACAGACGCGCAAGCGAAAACGCCCGCTCGATCTGCGCCACCGAAATGCGACGCTCGTTGATATCGAGCAGGTGCTGGTCAAGGCTTTGGATGCCCATCTGAATCTTGGTGCAGCCCAGGCGACGAATGAGCGTGAGCGCCTGTGGCGTCACGGCATCGGGGCGCGTCTCGATAACGAGCCCCACCACGCGATGCTTCGCCGTCTCGTTGATGCGCTGCTGACGCTCGAGCTCCTCCATCGTGGCCGTCTGCCACTCGGCAGCCTCGCCCCAGGGCGTACCGGGGCCGTACAGACGACGCACCGCACGGTTATAGCCGCCCACGGCAGCATCTACGCGCTCCTGTTCGCCGGCAACACCGCTCGCAAGCTCGGCCTCGTCGGTCGCAATACCGGCAGCCCGATAGCGCTCGCGACGCTCCGCCACCACCGGCGGCAGCGCATCGGCGGGCGCGTCATCGAGCAGGCGCCCTGCCTCGGCACGGCTGATGCCCGGACGCGCCAACATGGGGTTGGCAGCCACGCCGGCGACGGCATCGTCATTGAGCGCACGGAAAAGCTCTGACATAAACCATGTCTGATAGCCTTCCGGATAGTCGCTCCAGGTGCCACCGAGCACAATGAGCTCTATCTTGTCGGTCGCATGCCCCATCTGCGAAAGCGCCGTCAAACGGGCACTCACCTGCAGATACGGGTCAAAGCAATTTTGCTCCGCACGGGCGCATGCCGGCTCGGCGTGCAGATAGCTCTTGGGCATGCGCAGGTCGTTGGGGCAAAACAGGCAATCGCCCGAGCACGGCCAGGGCTTGGTGATGACGGTAATGGTCGCCACGCCCGAGGCCGTGCGGCGCGGCTTCATACGCAGCACCTGCAGCAGTTGACGTTCCAGATCGGAATCGACATTCCACGCAGCCCACCGAGCCGGCTCCTCACGTTTAACCCGCTGGTAAAACGGCAGCAGGCGGCGCTTGGCCAAATCGCGTTTGTCAGCACCCTCACGGCGCGCCTCGGCATGTATCAGTTTGACGAGCTCCTTGTCGTCCACGGTCTCGCCGCGACGCAGAGCCTCGAGTATGTTCAAGATAATCTGTTCCATGCCCCCATTGTAAAGGCAAAGGCGCCGGAGCCGATCTCGGCTTCGGCGCCTTCATCAAACAGCGCAGCTATGGTTTATAAGTCTTCAATAACCACCCGTCACTCTGAATCAAACGACATGTCGCCCAAACCGACCTTAAAACGATACGTGGCAGACTTATCGCCGTTATCGAATTCAAGATTCAAAATGGTCTCGCCATCGTAGCCAAGCGGAAGGAAATCGCTCTCGAAGTCGCCGCTGCCCACGGTAAGGCTCGCCTTAAAGCCCGTAGAATTCGGAACCGTCATCTCCACATCGCCCGAGTCCACGCTCACGTCCATCGACTTCGCGGGGGCCTGGTAGAGCTCGAACGTCGCATCGCCCAAACCGACCTCGGCATTCAGAGTGTCGGTCACGGTGCCCGCAAACGCGACGTCTCCCGAGTCCAACGTCAAATCAAAGTCGTGGCACGCAATGTCCGCGACCCTCAGGTCTCCCAACCCCACGTTTGCCGTAATGCCCATCATGTTATCGGCAAGCTCACGCGGCAGTTCAATGGTGACCTTACGGTCATGGGCGCGCTCGTCATCGCAGTCGAACTGGCTAATCTTGAGTGTAGAGCCCTCGATCTTAACCAGATTCTGAGTGGCAGCATCGGAAGCAGACGCCCCCTTTGCAACGCGCCCGCTTTCGATGACACGTACCGGTCCGCCAGAGACACGTTTAACCTCGACCGTCCCCGACGTCACATCCAAGTCGAGCGATTGGAACGCGTCTTCGTCAAAAGTCGTGCTCGAAAGCTGCTGAGGCCGAGCGGAATAGTTACCGCCATCCAAAAGATCGTCCTCGTCAACCGCATCGTCCATACCAGAGAAGCCGGATACAACATCGTCGAGATCCCACGGACCATCAAAATGAATCAATGTCCGCGAAATGCCAAAGACAAGCCCGATGATGAGCACGAACGCTCCGATGCCAACGCCCAAGCGCACCTTGGATTCATGCGAAAGCTTCATCATTCATCACTCTCTTTGGCAATCGGCTCAGCGGTAGTCGCGGTAGCCACGTCAGCATCAGATTCCGCAGAAGTATCCTTCCCCTGGGCCTTGACCGCCACCGGCGCCGGACCAACCTGGATATCCCCGCGCGCCCAATCGCCATCGAGCGCACGCGCCACCCAGTGATAGATGGGAATCGTAAAGAAGATCAGTGCGGCAAAGGGGCCGGCACCAAACAGGAACATCAGCAAAAAGAACAGCAGCCAGCACACGGCCCAATACGGGAACGACTGGAACGGGCCCTTCACCGGAGTCGAGCCAACTGCGCTGCCACTCGTCGCCTGCGCCGTAGCGGCATTGGCGGCCTGCGCACTCCAGCTTGCCGCTTGCGCCGCCTTGGCGGCGGCGTCACTCGCCTGTGTTGCCGCCTCGGTAGCGCGCGCCGCCGCCTCATGGGTGCGAGCACGCTCTGCTGCCTCGGCCTCGCGCTGACGAGCGCGGTCCTCGTTCTCAAACTCGATATCGTCCTCGATCTCATCGCTCGGATTGAGCAGCTCGTCCAAGCTCACGCCATAGAGCTTGGCGAGCGAGATCAGGTTCTCGGTATCGGGCGAGCTCTCCGCGCGCTCCCATTTACTGACTGCTTGGCGCGACAGTCCCAGCTTTCGTGCCAGCCCTTCTTGGCTAAAGCCTTTGCTTCGGCGAAGGTCGGCGAGCCGCTGCGCAGTTTCTACATTCATGGTTCCTCCTATGTGATGCCAGCCGTGCCGCCGGACCGTTTTTGTTCTTAAGGCGCCTTGCACAGTTAAAAATCTATCCGCCACCGCCAAAAGCATGCCACCTATTCTAGTGAGATTTTTGACAACCGGCGGTTGCGGGTGCATATGAGCTGCGGAAATGTGTCCAAACAAAGCAATGACCCGTAGCTTGGTTGTCCCCGTTGCGGCGTTAACGGTAGTATGGTCGTATTGTTAATTCCGCACCGCCAACGGAGGGAGTTCCGCGCCGTGAACCGCGATTTCGCCTCATCGCTCATCCAGCTCAACAACACGTTCTATCGCGAGCACTCCGCCTCCTTCTCCGATACGCGCCAGGCCCCGTGGCCCGGCTGGGTGCGCACCATGGACATCGCGCTCGGGCAGCTCGACGTCGCCACGATCGAGCATCCCGTCCGCGTCTTTGATCTTGCCTGCGGCAATATGCGATTCGAGAATTTTGCCGCCGGCGGCGCACTTGCCGCCAAGGGCGTCGACGGCGCAAACCCCTCGGCAGATGCCAGCTGCCCGTTTGAGTTCTATGGTGTTGACTCATGTCAGGATTTGGCTATCGATGCGCACGGTCACGCCCTGCGCATTCCCAACCTGCACTTCCAGGAACTCGACGTGCTCGATGCCCTTATGAAGCTCAACCCCGCCGAGACACCCGACGTGCTTTTCGACGCCCCGCTCGCCGCCATCTCAGTCTGCTTTGGATTTATGCACCACGTTCCGTCGTGCGAGTACCGCGTACGCGTGCTCGACGCCCTGGTGCGCCAGACGCGCCCAGGCGGCATCATCGCCATCAGCTTTTGGGAGTTTATGAACGACGAGCGCATGGCGCGCAAGGCCGTTCGCGCCGAGGCCCGCGCCGAGCTCACCCCGCCGTTTGAGGGTTACGATTCCGCGCAGTTTGAAGCCGGCGACCACCTCATTGGCTGGCAAAACGACCGCCACGCCTACCGCTATTGTCATCACTTTGACGATCAGCAGATCACCGACCTGGTGCGCGGCGTCCGTACGTTCTACAAGAGCGGCGAGGTCCCCGTGCGCGAGCTTGAGCGCTTCCATGCCGACGGTCGCAGCGGCGAGCTCAATCGCTATGTGATTCTCAAGCGCCTGTAGGCACCGACGACTCGCCGTCGAGCCGCACAGCGTCTTTCGGGCAAACTATGCCTACCCTTTTTTCAACCCATTGACGGAACGCGCAGCTATGCGTTCCATACTTATGACCAAGGAGCCTCATGGGAGCCGTCCACGTTCGCACGCCTAAGAACTTTGTGCTCGAGGAGCGCCTGGAGCGCTACGCCGATGCGATTGAGACGAACCCCGAGGCCTATGTCGGAGATTGGCGCAAGGCCTGTGCGCCAGTTGGCAGCAAGCCCTTTGATCACCTTCATCTGGATCTGGGCTGCGGCAAAGGCACCTATCTGGTTGAGCGCGCTCGCCGTGAGCCCGACACCCTCTTTATTGGTATGGACCAGGAGCCCATCTGCATCGCCTATGCCGCGCAGAAAATCTGCGAACAGGGGCTATCTAACGCACTCGTCCTGCCCCGAGGCGCCGCATCGCTGCCACAGCTGTTTGCCGCAGGCGAGCTCGCTGCCATCACCATTAACTTTCCCACGCCGCAGCCCAAGGCCAAGTACGCTAAAAAACGACTCGTCCATGTCGACCATCTGATGCTCTACCGCCCGCTCTTTTCAGCCGGCGCTACCGTCACACTGCGCACCGATAGCAAGCCGTTGCGCGATTACGCCCTGGGACAGTTTGCCGCGGCCGGCTACGATACGCTTTGGGTAAGCGACGACGTCCGCCGCGACCATCCCGAGCATCCCGAGACCGAGTACGAGCGCCGCACGCGCAAGATGGGTGCCGCCGTCTATGGCATTTGCGCCACACCTGGAGCGCAGCCCAGCGATGAACAGCTCGCGGCGGGCCGCGCGCAGGAGCAAAGCCTAGCCTGCTACCTGCCCGATAACCTCGATGAGCTCGCCTATGTGCCTCTGGGCATGGAAGAGGCCGTCGAGAACTTTAGAAACCGTGCCCGCAAAGGCAAGAAACGCCTGCCGCAAGAGTCCTAGGGGCATCTGATGGTCGCGACGTCGGCAAACAAGCGCGAATAGGCGCCAGCAAACGGCCCTCGAGCCTAAGTGAGTAGACTTTTTTGCAATAGCCAAGCACAACCCGCATAACGAAACTAAAACCGACGCTCCTATAAGTTGTCAAGAGGCAGTTTGCGGGAGCGTTCTCTCCAATTCGCACAGGAGCTCGTAATACCTCCTCTCCAGTTTCGTCGACCGCCGTTTCCCCCGTTCCAAGTGCCCGAGTGTGGCTGCGGACAGGCCGAGCTCTGCGGCGGCTTTCTTCTGAGTCACCCGCATCGCCTTGCGCATCTTCGCGAGCTCGGGGCCTTCCGGCGCGGCGCCGTCGGGGTTCGGGTCCATGAGCACGTGGTACACCTCCCGCGCTATGTAGCGCTTCAGGCAGCGGACCGCCTCCCGCCGGGACTTCCCCTCGGAGGTCCGCCTCGCCACGTACCTCCTCGTCCTCTCGTCGTACGCCATGCGCTTGATTGCGATCTCGTAGAGCGCCCAGTTCGCCTGCCGGTTGCCGCCGCGGTTGAGCCTGTGCCGGTCCGTCTTCCCGCTCGACGCGGGGATCGGGGAGGCGCCGCACATCATCGAGAACGCCGCCTCGCCCTTCAGCCTGCCGGGGTTGTCGCCGGCGGCCACGACCAGGGCGGCGGCGGTCGTGGTGCCGCAGCCCTCGACGCCGAGCAGCGCGGGCGCGTTCGCCTCCAGCAGCGCGCGGATGCGCTCGTCGAGGGACTCGACCTGGCTGCGGGCCTCCTTCCAGACCGCCGCGACGGACCGCAGCGAGGCCAGCACGCTCTCCTCGAGCGCGTCGCCCGCCTTCCTCCCGCGCGCGAGCAGCGGCATGAGGTCCTTCGGCCGCTCGCGGCCCCTGAACCGCTCCCTCAGGGCGCTCGGGGCCGTCGTGAGCATCGACTTCGCGCAGGCCACGCAGGACGTGGACGTCGCGACGGCCAGCCTGCGCGCGACGTAGAGCTGGCGCACCGCCTCGACCCAGCCGTCCTGCGACTTCGGCACGGAGCAGCCCTTCCCGGACGCCGCCTTGCGCGCCGCGCGCGCGGCGTCCAGCGGGTCGCTCTTCCCCTCGCCGGGCCTCACCTTGTCCCTCTTGGGCCTGAGCACCTCGACGACGTTGTACCCGAGCTCCACGAGCCTCCTCGTCAGCCCGGCCCCGTACGATGCCGTGCCCTCGACGCCGACGACCATGCAGCTCCCCGGGTCGCCTATCGCCTCCGCCAGCCTGTCGTAGCCCTCGGGGTCGGCCCCGAAGCTCCCGCTCCAGATCTTCCTCCCGAGGCCGTCGATCAGGCACAGGACATGCACGTCCTTGTGCGTGTCGACGCCCGCGATGACCGTTTCGCCTTCCATTTTCGCTCCCCTCGGTCTGCCGCCTGCTCCGCGCCCGGGTCTCCCAGACATTGCACTGACGGGAGCGCTACAATCCAATTGGCTTGTCCGATTGTTCGCGCTCATGCTCCTATTAGGTCATGGCAGGACTCCGGGACGCGGATGCCGGGGCGAGACAGGTCGGATTTGAGGACGGCCGAAGAGGCGTCAGCAGGTCAGTGGGTCATCGTCCCGGCATTCAGCATCAGGGTAGCGCTGCGACGCGGAAATCGCGCGCCGTTGCCGCGCCCCGCAGTGCCCGCTTCCCCCGAGAACAATTATCAGTGCAGGTAGAAATCTTGATGATTTCCGAAAAAGTCGGCTATGGTCGACCCCTGTGGCCTAAACGTAGTAGATAGGTCCTTTTCGTGGTACAGCAACAGATCAGTCTATTTAGGACGGGGCTTACTTGACTACTTTCGCCACCCTGATGCCCCTCCAGTCAAAAAGTAGTCAAAAAAGCCCCGTCCCAAATTAGCTACCTTGCTCTGATGGGCGGGAGCAGGTAAGATATACCGAGCGCCTAGCGCGTTCGATGGGTTCGGATGACGACATGTTCCGAATCTGGTC
>URTW01000079.1 GCA_900550815.1 uncultured Collinsella sp. | reverse complement strand
GCCTATGTCTCTGGCTAGGTGTGGGGCCGTGTCGTGGAACTTTGTCTATGTGCCTAGCGCCCGAGGTGGCGGCCCCGTCGCCGGTGCGGTATTGGGTCGCGGACTCCGTAGACCAAAACCGCGCTCGTTCCAAGCCGATACCGCGCCGAGGGCGGGGCCGTTCAACCTGAAGTTTCTGAAGCCCCTAAAAAGGACGTTCAATCTCAATAATCGCAAGCCTAAAAAAGGGCCGTATCCCAGTGCGCGGGGTGCGGCCCCGCTGCTTTAACGTCAACTATGTCAACAACTAAAAAAGGGCGGGGAGGGGCACACGGGCCGATCAGCCCCAACATTCCCAAGCCCTAAAAAGGGGCCGGAGGAGACGCGGGCGGCGTCGGGGCGAAAAACGGTTTCTCCGGAGTTTGGTCTACATTTGGTCTATTTCCGTGGTCTACGGAGCAGGAAAAGAGAAACAGGCCAAGCGCTCTAAGCTCTTGACCTGCTGTTTTTCGTGGAGCGGGCAACGGGACTCGAACCCGCGAGTGTCAGCTTGGGAAGCTGATGCCTTACCACTTGGCGATGCCCGCTTGTGTGTTGGCTAGTATAACGCGGTTGTCTTGTTCGATACAAGGGTGGCGATGCTTGTTTTAGCTGTGGAGATTCGTTTGAAAATCGCGTCAATTGTGGAGACGAGGACCTTTGACTTCCTGTTCCCCTTATCTTCTACCTGCGTTTTTGCTTGATTGTTGTATTTGAGCTCAATTTGTCAGGAATTGGGCAAGCTTTTGGTCAGGCTCCGGTACTTACCCGCATGAACCTCGGGGGTAGCCTCATCCTACGCGTCGCAGCCTCCCCGTGCGGCGCACGAGGGATAAGGAGCAGCCATGTCCAACGCACCCACGCACTCTGTCCACAGCGCAATCGCAACAGGTCCCCTGCTCCTGCTCCTCTTCCTGCTTTTCGGCTGCCTGGCACCGGGAGCCGCATTTGCCGTCGATGGCTACGACCAGCTCGGCTTCCGCACTATTAGCGATGATTGTGGACCCTTCTTCATCGGCAAGTATGAAGCTCAAGACGCCTCGATTGCCTACTGCATGAACCAGGAGCGCCCCGGCCCCACCAAACCGGGCGGCCCATGGCTCAACTTTGATCAAGGCTGGGTGTGGCTCGACGACGAGTTCGCGGCAATCGTTTGTCACGGATATCCTACCGCCACGTCGTTTGGCGGTTACCATCTTTCACCCGATCGCGCCCGCGCCGCCACCCAGCTTGCCGTATGGATGCTCAACGGCACTACCCATGTCGACGGCACCTACTCCTACACGACCGCTCAGGGTAAAACCAAGAGCGGACACTTTACCGCCGACAATGAAGTCGTGGCGGCTGCGCGGTGGCTCCACGACAGCGCAAAATCAGGAAGCATCAAAGCCGCTCCGCACCGCGCGCGACGCTATCTAGGGGCCGTATCGGGCGGCAGCAAACGTCAAGACATGCTCTATGTACTGCCGGCGGTCTCTGTTTCCTTCCAAAAGCAGTCTGCTAACACCGTTATTACCAGCGGAAACAATACCTATCAGTTTACCGGGGCAACATTCGATATTTTTGAGAGCGCCAGCGGCGCGCGTGTCGGCACCATCAAGATGGACAGCAACGGTCGAGCGCAAGCAACACTTCTGCCCAACACGGCATACTACCTAGTTGAAACGAAGGCGCCGGCCGGCTATGTCCCCCGCCACGATCGTATTGCCTTTACCACGGGGAATGACGGCGGGCGGGTCGCCATTGATGAACAGCCCGGCACCATCAACCTGCGTATCGTAAAACTCGATGCCGCGACGAATGCCGGCCCCCAGGTGGGATCTTCACTCGCAGGAGCAGAGTTCACGTGTGTGTCGCAATCAACCCCTGGATGGGCACAAATCCTCACGACCGACGAAAGCGGTCGGGCCACCCTCGCCGATGTCCCCTTAGGAACCTTTACCATCTACGAATCAAAAGCCCCCGAGGGCTACCTGCCATCCAACGACAGCTGGACCTATACCGTTGGAGCCGACCAGCTCGGCGATTCAGGCGTGGTCGAGATCGAATCCCGCATTTCCGATATCCCCATTGCGTTTGACCTTGAGATTTCCAAATTCAAGGATTACGGCAATAGCGACCAATCCGGCTTGGAGCAGCCGGCGGGTGGTGTTGTCTTTGAGGTTGTCAGCAACAGCTCTCAGCAGGTTGTTGGCACACTGACCACAAACGTCTATGGCTTTGCCTCCACCAAAGATCAGCCCGAAGCATGGTTCGGCACAGGCAAGCGCCCCGCCGGTGTCCACGGAGCCGTCCCATACGACCGTGCCGGCTACACGGTTCGCGAGGTTCCGGAAACCGTCCCCGAGGGTTTTAAACGTGCAGGGGAATGGACCGTCGGGGCCAATCAGATTTCCGACGGGGCCGAGCTTCACTATATTGTGGACAACCACGCGCTGTCGACGCATCTCCAGATTGTAAAACGCGATGCCCAAACAGGCGCTTCTGTTCCCCTAGCCGGATTCACCTTCCAACTCCTCGACAGCAATCACGAACCTGTCTCACAAACTTGCTGGTATCCAGCACATAACGTAATGGACACCTTTACGACTGACGCGACCGGGACCGTCACACTGCCCGAATCGCTCGTGCCGGGCACCTATTATGTACGCGAAACCTCGGCCAAAGAGCCCTATCTTGTCGGCGAAGAGATCGAGGTAAACATACCCGCCGACATGAACCTAACGCCCGTTGCAATCGCCTCGTATTATGACCACGCCGCGACCGGAAACATCAGGATCGTTAAAACCGATGCCATAGACGGCAGCAGCCTCGCGGGCGCCGTCTTTGAGATCCGTGCCTCGGGTGATATCGTGCGCCCCGACGGTAGCATTGCCGCGCTCGACGGTGAGACTGTCGCGACCGTCACGACGGATGAAACTGGAGAAGCACGCGCGGACAACCTCCCACTGGGATCTGGCACCGCACGCTACGAGGTTGTCGAGACTCAAGCGCCGGCAGGCTTCTTGCTCGATCAGACAACCCATATTGTCGACCTTACTTATGCCGACCAGAAAACACCCGTTGTAGAAGCACGGCTTAACGTATCCGACGATTACACCAAGGTTGATATCTCCAAGGTCGATGCAAGCGGTGAGCAGGAAGTAGAAGGCGCACGGCTCACCTTATATGGTCCCGATAAAACCGAAATAGACTCCTGGACCTCATCCGACAAGCCACACCGCGTCGAACATCTTGCACCCGGCACCTACTCGTTGCGCGAAATGATGTCTCCGCGGACCTATGACCTTGCCGAGGAGATAACGTTTGAAATAAAGGATACGGGAGAAGTCCAATCCGTCGCGATGAAGGATGCGCCCATCGAGATCAAGGGGCAGGTCGACAAGCGTCAGGAACTTGTCCAACCTATCGAAAAGGGCCTGTTGGCTAACGGCGATGGTAAAAACCGTGCCGCGATGCAAACCAATACGGAAGGGCTTTTCTCCTATACCATCGACGCTCGAAACGATTCAACTACCTGGGTTGATGAGTTCACAATTACCGATGATCTTGAGTGTGCCGAGGACGATACGGCGAGATTCGTCTCAATCGAAACCCCCGTCGCCATCGGCGACCTCAATGGTCTGTGCAACGTGTGGTATCGCACGACGCCGTTGGACTCGACAGACGTCGATGAGCCGGCAAACGCGACACTTGACGATGGGCACGAAAATCCTTGGCTTGAGTCCGACGAAGTAAGGGAAAGTCTGGGTGAGGATTGCCGCCTCGTCGATTACGACGGCTGGCACCTCTGGAAGGCGGATGTCTCGACCACGGAATCCACCACACTCGAGGCGAAAGAACTCGACCTTGCGTCCAATACCGTCGTAACGGGCATTCGCATTGAATACGGTGCGGTAGCCGCCGACTTTACGACTCGAAGCGATGCGGATTCTTGGACCCGCGATGATCTCAAAGATGAGCACGACGACCTTGACGATGCCAAAGCAATCCTTGGCACAGACGCTCGGGGCGCAGTCGTACACATGCAGGCAACGTCGGCTTATACGCCCCAAACCGCACTCACCAACAGCGCACGCGTCGATCTTTGCCGCAACGGTGGCGGCGATAAACTTGAGTCGCATGACGAGGACAGCGTCATTCAACGCTGTACCCTACCGCAGGACCTACCGGCAACAGGATCAGTTCCCATCGCCGCTTGCATCACCGCGCTCCTGACCTCGGGTGCCGCAGCCCTATGGTTCGCTCGCCTTAGGTCGATCCCAAAGAAGCGCTAGCGCGATGAAAAAGCGGGCGAGCCAGGGGACTGGCTCGCCGGCTTTCAATCATGTAAATCGCCGTATCTACTCTGCAGACGAAGATCCACCATCAACGATTGCCTGCTCGGACTCAGGAATCCCATCGGCACCCGTACTCTGTTCTTGCTCCACCTCTTCGCTGATTGCGGAGGCGGGGGTCGAGCCCTTCGCACCCACGATGTAGGCAGCCCCAAATCCTAACGCAATGGCAATCAAGGTCAAAATCACGTAGACAGGCCAATGGCGCTTAATATACGAAAACACGTTGACTCCTTAGAGCTCCGCCTACGAACGGCGGATAACCTCGGTCACGACCTCGGATACCGTGGCAATGTTCGTCGGGTTGACATTGTGGGGCAGGTCGTCCTCGGTACGAGCGCAAGCCAGACGCGTGCCGTCCACGCCGGCGATGGTGAGGGCTCGGCGGCTCGCCTCGAGCGCGGCATAGGCATCGGTCTTGGCATAGGGCATCTCGAGCGCGCCACAATCGACATGGAACGACTTGCACACCTTGCTGACCAGGTTCATGATGCGGCGATCGCCCTTGAGCAGCTGCTGTTCGCCCTCAACCGTCACCACCGAAAGCCTACCGGCGCCGACGGATTCAAGATTGATGAAGAATACGCCGCGGAGCTTATCGCGATGCGAAGCCAAGAAGGCCTTCATGCCGGCGCCATCACAATCCGAGGCGCCCGTTGCCACAAACCAGATATCGTGACCGAGCAGCTCATCATCGCCCATAGAGGCGACAGCCGAGAGCATATCTTCGGAAGAAGCGCCATCGGAAGACGTAGCGCCGCCCTTCCAGCCATCGTTATCGTCCTCGAAGTTATCCCACGAACCGATACCGCGACCGGACTTCTTGGCATCGTAATCGTCTTCGACGCCCAGCCAGTCACTCATGCTGTCCTGCTCGTTTTTCTTTTTACGACCGAACAGGCCACCCAGGCCGCGCTTACGAGACTTGGGTGCCGCCGGGGCGGGAGCCGAAATGGTCTCGATCGGCTGCGCGCCCGACGCAACGGGCATAGGAGGCGCAACGGGTGCCGATGTGGGTTCGGGACCTTGGGCGGTAGCAAAGGGGTCGTTGACCTGGGCAGAGGGATCGGGAAGGTCGAACAGCGACGTGCGAGACGCAACGTTTGCCTGCTTCATAGACGGCAGCGACGGATCGGGGACCGAAGCCAGCGGAGACGAGGAAGGTGCAGGCGACGGTGCCGACGCCGGATCGGGAACATTCATCTGCGGACGCGGCGATGCCTGGGAGGAAATCTGGGCCATAAGGGAATCGACCGTTTCGTCCTGGGTGGGAGCGACATTGGCAACCGTGGCACCGGAACCACTCGGGGTCGGCATGGTGAAAATCTGCGTGGAGTAAGGCCTCGACTCATCCGTCTCGGGAGTCTCGCAAACCGCAGGCACTTCCTCCTGCTCGACCTCGGCCGAATCACCTTGATCGGCTGCCGCGTATTGTTCTTCGTCAGAGTTGGCCTCGACGGACTCGTCCTCGGCAGCATCCTGAATTTCGGCAGCATCAATGGGCTCGTCATCGTCCACCGCGTCGCCCTGTTCATCGGAAACAGGAAGGGGCTCGGCAATCGCGGTGCCTTGCTTTTCAAACGTTATCGTGGAATCGAACTGCGCGGCATCAAACGACATGGTGCTATCGACGTGCTGCTGAGCCTCGAAAGACGTTGTTGCCTCAACAACATCCGCGGACGCCGGTTGCTGGGACTCAAAGGACGTTGTAGCTTCGGCGGCGTCGACGGGCACGGACTGCACAGCCTCGTTCTGCTCGAACTCTTGCGCCGCGAGCTCACGTGCCGCCTCGGCTGCCTGCTGCTGAGCGATAGCCTCCTGCTCGGCAGCCTCGCGTGCGGCAGCGCGCTTCTCCTCGAAATCGTCGACAAATTTCTTGCCCTTTGCAAGCGCGCCCTTAAAGAAGCTGGAAGCGCTGGCGCCAATCGAAGAGAACGCGGATGCAATATCGGCATGGGGCGTTGCCGCGGGAATCTCGGCCGAGAAATCAGTATCGCTCTCGTAAGACACGCGCCTCGGCTGTTCAACGTAATCGTCGTCAGACTCGTCCGCAACGCCTTGCGCCGGCGCGGCGGGAGCCAAAATGTCCAGTCCTGCCGCGGGATCAATCGCGGACACCGCCTCGGGCTCGGCAACGGCAGCGGTAACCGCAGCAGACTCATCATCCGCAGTGACAACGGGCGCAGGCTCGGGCTCAAACGTCGGCTCCTCGCCCTCCTCGTAATCGAGCGTGCAGGACTCGGGAAGCATTCCGAGCGCACGGATGGCATCCGAACCAAAGCGGATGTTGCCGACGGCGTTGCGATAGAGCTTGGGCTCGGGCTCGGCCGCGGCAGGCTCCTCCGCCGGCTCAGCAGCGGGAACCTCGTCATTGAACTCTTCGGCCTGGACAGCCTGATTCTGATCCTCGGGCACGATGGCGCCAATCAGCGTCTCGTCGGCAGGCGCACCCTCAAAGCCCTCGATCTGCTCGTCAAAAGCCTCGCCCTGTTCGGGCTCGGTTTGAGCGTCGGGAGCAATCGGCTGACCGAACTCGTCCTCGGCGTAGGTAGGCTCTTCGTACTCGATGGTGTTGCCGTAGTCGTTTTGCTGCTGGGCCGCAGCATACTCCGCCGCCGCGCGCGCCATTTCCTCGGCACGACGTTTCTGCTCCCCAAAATAGGTATCGAACGGAACATCGTCGGGAAACTCGTTCTCGCCCTGGAAGGGAGCAACGTTGTCCATAACGCCGAGCATAGCGGCGACAGAAGACTTGTTGCACACCGCGCCGGACGTATAGGGAAGAATGTGGCGGTTAGAGATGATGTTTGCCGCGTTGGCAAGTGCAACGAGGGAAGCGAGGATCGCGACAATCCACAGCAGAACCTTGAGCGCGCCGGGGAGCGGCAGGATACGCAGGATGGCAACGGCAGCAGGGGCAACCGTGGCAACGGGCAACAGCTTGGCGATGAGCGCACGATACGAAGCATAGGGCTCGCGGGCGAGCAGCTCAGCACGGGGAGAGTCGTAGTGTGCGACAACGACCACCGGGCGGTTGCGCGGAGACGCGAGCGGGCCCGAGGCCTTGTGGTAGGCGATGACATTTTGGCTCACGCCCGTCTTGCCCAGGCGCGAAACCACGGGGTGGCCCGTGCGCTCGAGCACGTAAAGAACGGCGCCGACAATGGCCAGCAAGGTGCCGACCAAGCCGATACCGCCGCCGATGCCCATCAGCAGGGCGCCGGCAAACGCAAGAATACCGGTAACGGCAAATGCCAATCTACTGGGCGCCGGGGCATTGAACTCCTGAACCTCGGGGTCAAAGCCGTGGTTGCGGAAGATCTGAGCGATATCCTCGGCAGCCAAGCGCTCTTCTTCGCTGCATGCCGGCGTAATGCCGGTGTTCTGCAGCAGGTGGTTAATATAGTTCTGGGTGTTCGCCATGTGCGCTCCACATCCATAATCCGACAAATAGGCCCAATGCATGCACATTAGAACCGTATATAGTCGAAAGTATACCCCGAGCGAGCGCAAACGGCCGAATTCGGGCCATCTTAACGCCCCGAGCGGACAAGGATATAGCCTAATCTCCATATCGGACTAAAATCATGGCAGCAAACCACCTTCTCATGCGAGGACTCTATGACGGCAAGCGACGCGACCGCGACAATTAAAAAGGGAAGTTCGGAGCCCAGTTTCGATAAAACGGCTCAGCGCATCCTCAACCTTTTCTTTGTGCTCAACAGCTCCCCCGAACCGCTGACGACCGAGCAGATTGTCTTGGATTCTGACCTGGGATATGGCTCGGGCAACATCGACTCGGATAAGCGCAAGTTTCGGCGCGATCGTGACAAACTGCTCGAGCGTGGCATCTTAATCAAGGAGGTTCGCCCCGCCGGTGCGCAGGAGACCGAGGAAAGCTCGTGGACAATCGACCGCGAGCACACGTTTGCTGCAGGCGGCCTCATCACCGCAGACGACGCCGATATCCTGCTCAACGCCATCGACCAGACGCTAGCGGCCGGCTCATCCACCTTTTCCGCGCCGCTTGCCGATATTCGCTCCAAGATTGCCTATCTCACCGGTGGGACGACGGTGGACGAAACACCGATTCGCCGCTCTCCCACCGTCGATGCGGTATGGAGCGCCTTTGCCGAGCGATGCGCGCTGCGATTTTTATATCAGAACGGACGCGGCGAGCAGAAAGAACGTACCGTCTGCGTCTACGGCATGTTCGAGCGCGAGGGCGTGGCGTACTTCTGCGGCCTCGACAACGTCACCGACGACATCAGGACATTCCGCTGCGACCGTATCGTTCGCGCTTGGCGTCCTTCGAAGGCCTACGCCATCCCTGCGGACTTCAATCTCAACGACTATCTGTTCTTTGAATTCGATTTTGCCGACCGACCGCCCGTTGCAGCCACGTTCTCATTCGCCCCTCAGACGCAGATCGATATGATCAACGGCCTCACGCGCGGGCGAGGTGAGCTCGCACACACCGATGTGGGATGGACCTGGACCGTAGCCGTGCGCGAGCACGACGCCGCCGCCG
>URTW01000078.1 GCA_900550815.1 uncultured Collinsella sp. | reverse complement strand
CATTCGCTTGCTCACCACCGAGCATGGCGTCGAGTTTGACGAGGCCGTGACCATCGTACGCTCCATGGTCGCCTACACTAACCACACGATTCTTGCCGAGGCGCTCGAGAAGTGGCCGCTCGCCAGCCTGCGGAAGGTCTCCCCTGCCATCGCCGACATTATCGTCAAGCTCGATGAGACCGCGAAGGCCGAGCACGATGACCCGCGCGTCGCCATCATCGACGAGCACGACACCGTCCACATGGCCCACATGGACATCCACTTTGGCTTCTCCATCAACGGCGTAGCCGCCCTCCACACCAAGATCCTGGAGGACACCGAGCTTCATCCGTTTTACGAGATCTATCCTGAGAAGTTCTCCAACAAGACCAACGGCATCACCTTCCGCCGCTGGATCCATGGGGCCAACCCCGCGCTCGCCAGCCTGCTCGACGATGTGATCGGCACCGACTGGCGCAGCACCGGCGATCTGAGCAAACTCGCCAAGTTCGCCGATGACAAGGACGTTCTTGAGCGCCTGGCCGCCACCAAGGTCGCGGCCAAGGCCATCATGCGCCAGTTCATGGCGCTCGAGCAGGGCGTGACCATTCCCTCCAACGCCATCATCGACGTCCAGGTCAAGCGCATCCACGAGTACAAGCGCCAGCAGATGCTCGCGCTCTACATCATCTGGAAGTACCTCGATATCAAGAACGGCAACAGACCTAAGCGCCCCGTCACCATCATCTTTGGCGGCAAGGCGGCGCCTGCCTACACTATCGCGCAGGACATCATCCATCTGATCTTGACGCTGTCGCAGTGGATTGCAAACGACCCCGACGTAGCTCCCTACCTGCAGGTTGTCATGATCGAGAACTACAACGTCACCGCCGCCGAGCGCGTGATTCCCGCCGCCGACATCTCCGAGCAGATCAGCCTGGCCTCCAAGGAGGCGAGCGGCACCTCCAACATGAAGTTCATGCTCAACGGCGCCCTAACCCTGTGCACGCTCGACGGTGCCAACGTGGAGATTGCCGAGCTCGTGGGCGACGAGAACATCTATACCTTTGGTGCCTCTTCCGAACAGGTCGAGCAGCTCTACGCTGACGGCACCTACAACGCCGGTGTGCTCTACCGCAAGCCCGGTATTAAACTGCTGGTGGACTTCATCACCAACCCGGCCTTTATGGCGGCCGGCAATGCCGAGCGCCTGCAGCGCCTGCACGACGACATTAAGGGCAAGGACTGGTTTATGGCCCTGCTCGACATTGAGGAGTACATCCAGACCAAGGAGCGCGTGCTGGCCGACTACGAGGACCAGGACGCCTGGATGCGCAAGGCGCTCATCAATATCGCCAACGCCGGCACCTTCTCGTCCGACCGCACCATCTCCCAGTACAACGACGAGATCTGGCACCTGAGTTAATTTCGCTTCCCTTACCCATCCTCTTGAGAAACGGAGTCGTGGCAACACGGCTCCGTTTTTTGTGCCCGCACGTTACCCTGTGACCCGACTCGGCCAAACAATCTCGATCTGTAACAACCACTCGGTAAAAACGGTCCCAGCTGTTACAGATTGAGACATACCGGCCCCTTCCCTTGGGTTTATCTCAATCTATAACATCTAACGTCCGAAATCGGCCCTACCCGTTACAGATCGAGACAAACGACCGGCCAGACAACCCCGATACAAAGAAAGGCTCCCCTCTCGCCCAGCGGACGGGAGGGGAGCCTTATATGTGACCGCGGCAAAAGGATGGCAATACCGCAGTCGCCCAAAGGGAGGGTCCGGATGCACCGGGCCTAGATAAGGTTCTTGCCAGACACCTTATCGAAGAGATGGGTCGCGTTCTTCTCGAACTTGAACCAGATGGTGTCGCCAGCCTTGAGCGCGCCCTTGGCCTCGAGGTCGACGACGGGGATAATCAGGACAAACTGGCCGTCGGGAGCGGTCACGTGGACATGCTCGGTCGAGCCCATGAGCTCGGTCACCTCGACGGTACCCTGGAGCGCGCCCTCCTCGCCCTTGTCGGCAAGCATGATCTGCTCGGGACGCACGCCGGCCGTAATCTCCTTCACGTCGCCGCCGTCCCAGTTGAGGGCAAGCTGAGCGCAAGTCTCGGGGGCGAGTGCCACGTTCATATCCTCGGTCTTGACGGTAAAGCCGTTGCCCGAGCGCACCAGCTGGGCATCGAAGAAGTTCATCTGCGGCACGCCGATGAAGCCGGCAACGAAGATGTTCGCGGGATGGTTGAAGACCTCCTGCGGGGTGGCAATCTGCTGGACGACGCCGCCCTTCATGACCACGATGCGATCGCCGAGGGTCATGGCCTCGGTCTGGTCGTGAGTAACATAAATGAACGTGCCCTTGATCTCGTGGCGCAGCTTAATGAGCTCGGCACGCATCTGGTTACGAAGCTTGGCGTCCAGGTTGGACAGCGGCTCGTCCATCAGGAAGACCTTGGGGTCACGCACGATGGCGCGGCCGATAGCGACACGCTGGCGCTGGCCGCCGGAGAGCGCCTTGGGCTTACGGTCGAGGTACTCGGTAATACCCAGGATCTCGGCAGCGGAGCGAACCTTACGGTCGATCTCGTCCTTGGGGACCTTCTTGAGCTCAAGCGTAAACGCCATGTTCTCGTACACCGTCATGTTGGGGTACAGAGCGTAGCTCTGGAACACCATGGCGATGTCGCGGTCCTTGGGCGCCACGTCGTTGACCCGCTTGCCGTCGATGAGCACGTCGCCCGAGGTAATGTCCTCCAGGCCGGCGACCATGCGCATCGTCGTGGACTTACCGCAGCCAGAGGGGCCAACGAGGACGACGAACTCCTGGTCGTGAACGGTGAGGTTGAAGTCCTCTACAGCGAGCACACCGTCCTCGGTAACCTTGAGGTTGTGCTTCTTCTCCTCGGTCTTCTTCTTTTTGCCAAAGAAGCCTTTCTTTTTTGACTCGTTGTTGGGATACACCTTCTGAACATGTTTGAGAACGATCTCGGCCATGTCTCTACCTTTCGATATGCGGCGCCGCGCTGAGGGGCGCCGCAGAAACTTGCAAAACAGTTACGGCATCAGCCCTTGACGGCACCTGCCACCACGCCGTCGATGATGTACTTCTGGCAGAGGATGTACATGATGACGATGGGGATAACGACCATCATGATGCAGGCCATCATGGGGCCGAGCTCGACGTGGCCGTAGCCGCCGCGGAAGTACTGGATCAAGATAGGAATGGTCTTGTACTTGGTGGAGTCGAGAGTGAGGTAGGGCAGCAGATAGTCGTTCCAGACCCACATGGTCTCGAGGATGCCGACCGAAAGATAGGTGGGCTTCATGATGGGAAGGACGATCTTAAAGAACACCTGGACCGGGTTGCAGCCGTCGATCATGGCCGCCTCTTCGATCTCGAGCGGGATGTTCTTTACAAAGCCGGCGAACATAAAGACCGCCAGGCCCGCGCCAAAGCCGAGGTAGATAAAGCAGATGTTGAACGGCGTGTTGAAGCCGATGCGGTCCGCCAAATTGGACAGCGTGAACATGAGCATCTGGAAGGGCACGACCATCGAGAAGACGAACAGGTAATAGAAGAAGTTCGAGATCTTGCTGTTGACGCGCACTACGTACCAAGCACACATGGAGCAGCACACCAGAATCAGCACGACCGACGTGACCGTGATGATGAGCGAGTACATAAATGCCGAAGCAAAGCCCTGCTCGTTAAGGGCGTGCATGTAGTTTGCGAGGCCGTTGAACGTCTCGGGCGTGAGCAGATCGAATGCCGTGGTGGTGCTGATTGCGGTCGCCTTTTTAAAGGAATTGAGCGCAATCATGAACACGGGGTAGATCCACGCGAGCGACAGGATCGTAAAGAAAATCGAGAGCGCGCGGTTGATAACCTTATCGCGTTTCATTACTGCTGCACCTCCTTGGACCTCGTGGCCTTAAGCTGGATCATGGAGATGGCCACGACCAGGATGCAGAAGATAACCGCCTTGGCCTGACCGATGCCCTGCCATGCGATACCGGCACGCGAATAGAACGTGTTGTAGATGTTCAGGGCGAGCATCTCGGTGGAGTGCGCGGGGGCGCCGCCGGTAAGGGCGAGGTTCTGGTCGAACAGCTTAAAGCCGTTGGTGATGGACAGGAACAGGCAGATGGTGATGGTCGGCATCAGGTTAGGGATCTTAACCTTCCAAAACGTCTGCCATGCCGTGGCACCGTCGACCTTGGCGGCCTCGATGTAGTCGGACGGAATGGACTGCAGACCAGCGATGTAGATGATCATCATGTAGCCGACCTGCTGCCACAGGGTCAGGATGATAAGGCCCCAGAAGCCAGCAGCAGAGTTAAGGGCAATGAGCTGGGCGCCCACGTTGGAGAGTAGGCAGTTGATCAGAATCTGCCAGATGTAGCCCAGCACGATGCCGCCGATCAGGTTAGGCATAAAGAAGATCGTACGGAAGATGTTGGTGCCTTTGAGCGCCTTGCGGGTGAGCGCCTGCGCAATGGCCAGGGCGATCACGTTGATGAGCACCGTCGACAGGAAGGCAAACGCCACGGTAAAGAAGAACGACGTGGAGAACTGCGGATCGGACAGCGCGCGCACGTAGTTCTCGATACCGACAAAGTGCGCGTTACTAATGATAATAAACTGGCAGAACGAGAGATAGAAGCCCTGGATAAAAGGGATCACGAACCCGATCATAAACGCCAGGCACGTGGGCAGCATAAAGAGCGGCCACCAGCGCTTGAGTGCTTTGCCCATAAAAGGGTCCTTTCAATATGCAGGGGGCGGGCAAACCAACGTCTGCCCGCCCCCTGTCGCTAATCAGATAGCTTGGGCAGCAACTGCTTACTCGGAAGCGGCCTTCTCGGTCTTCCAGCCATCGACGAAGGCGTTCTTGACGCCGTCCCACTTGCTGTTATCGGCAGCGTAGGCAATCAGAGCCTGCTTGAGGTTCTTCTTCCACTCCTCGGAAGGAATGTAGACGAAGTCCCAAGCGACGGTCTTCTTGCCGTCCTTGGCCATGGCAACGGCCTGCTGCGAGAAGACGTTGGTGGTCTCCTTGGCGCTCTTGAACGGAGCGGTCAGACCCATCTTGTCGGCGATGATGCTGGTCGGGGTGTCAGCGGTGACGCACCAATACATGAAGTCCTCGGTGGCCTTCTGGGCATCCTCGGAAGCCTGGGAACTGACGCACCAGTAGTTCTCGCCGCCGGAGCACAGGCCCTGGTTCTCCTCGCCGTCAACACCGATGTAGATGGGCATCATGCCAATCTGATCGTCGGTCATGCCGGCCTTGACGAGGTCAGAGTAGGCCCAAGAGCCGTTCTGGTAGAAGACGGCCTTGCCGGTTGCGAACTCGTTGGTGGCGTCGTCGCCAGTCTTGGAAGCAAGCTGCGAAGGATCGCAGGTGGAGTCGGTGATGTACAGGTCGAAGATCTGCTTGTAGTTGTCGAGGAACTCACCCTTGATCTCGTCGTCCTCCTGGTTGTGCTCCTTCTCAAACTCGTAGTAGAGCGGCATGTTGGCAAGGTGGGTGGTGTAGCGCCAGCTGGAGGAGTCGTCCATGCCGGCGGAAGTGAAGGCACCCTCGACACCAAGCTCGTCCTTGCGGGCCTGGATGTCGTCGGCACAAGCCTTCAGCTTGTCGAAGGAGTTGATGTCCTCGGCCTTGTAGCCAGCCTTCTCGAGCAGCTGCTTGTTGTAAATAATGCCGAAGCTCTCCTGAACCCAGTCGATGCACACATCCTTGCCGTCGGATTGCAGAGCCAGGGAGTCGTCAATGAGCTCACCGCGGAGCTTGGTATCGGACAGGTCGGCGCAGTAATCCTTCCAGTTCTTAAGACCGGTGGGGCCGTTGACCTGGAACAGGGTCGGAGCGGAGCTCTTGGACATCTCGGACTTGAGCTTCTCCTCGTAGGTGTTGGAGGCGGCGGTCACGATCTTGACCTCGACGCCCTTCTCCTCCTTGTACGCCTTGGCGATCTCCTTCCACTCCTTGTCGACCTCGGGCTTGAATTGGAGGAAGTAGACCTCGGCAGCGTCACCAGAAGCAGAGGAGCCGGAGCCGGCAGAACCACCGCAGCCCACGAGACCCAGACCAAGAACCGCAGCCGCGGAACCAGCAAAGCCCAGGAACTGCCTTCTGCTCATTTCGTTCTTCATTACAATCCACCCTTTCACACCGTGGCGGCACCCTTTGCCGCCGCCTTCGGAGATTGGCTCGGGGACTTTGCCCCTTTTGCTGATTTGTACAATACGCTATTTGGCTAGTTGTTTGAACAAGTATTACTAGAGCGGTAGGAAAACTTCGGTGAACGGTAATTTCAACTTGATACTTGACAAGTTTTGTATAAACAATTATTTGTTATCGAATGCAGAGAAAACGCCCGGTCAAGCCGATGCATTGTCGGTTTGACCGGGCGTTTTCGCTTTGAGGGCATGAGTCTCGTCAGGCTGCGAGCTAGCCGGCTATCGCTTGGAGTTGACGCGGTAGTGGAAGATCTCGGGATGCGTGCGGGCATGCGTGACCTCGAACAAGATGCCGTCCGAGGTGTACGACTGGCTCTCCATGACGGCAACGCAGTTGTATTTGCCGAGGTCAAGATAGCTGCAGTCCTCATCGTTGGCAAGCTCGACGCTCACCGTACGGCGACTCGCCATCACCTTGACGCCGCGTTTGTGCTCCAGATAGTCGTAAATTGACTTTGCGGCGATCTCGGGCGTCAGACCCTTGGCGATCGACTCCAAAAAGTAGCCGTGGTCCACCTGGCGAGCATTGCCGTTGAGGCTTCGGACACGCACTACACGAATCAGCTCCTCGCCCACCTTAAAGCCCAGGCGACGAGAAAGTTGCTCAGTGCAAATCAAATGTTCAAAAGACTTAACGTCCGTCGATGCAACGGCATTGTTGCGCTTTGCAAATTCGCCAAACGACTCGACTTCCTCGAGTGCGCCCAGCATGTCGGTTTCGCCCTTGAGCCAAATAACGCGCACGCCCTTGCCGTGTATAGGCTGCACAAACATCTGATCGGCCAGCATGCTCAAGGCGCGTCGAACGGTATTGCGCGTGCAGCCAAACTCCGCGGTCAGCTCGGCTTCGGTCGGCAGCATCTCCTGAAACGCATAGGTCCCATTAATGATGCGCGAACGTATTTCTCGGTAGATTCCTTCGTATATCGCTTTTGGCATTGTTTCACCTCTACATTGTTCATTTCCGGCTAGGCACGATAGCATTTCTTAAAGTTGTTTAAACCGAATATCGGTAAAGCGACAGGATTTAACCGTTGACGGTTTCTGTCGTGCCCAAATCGGTTTCGCTCAAAACTGCCGGTACGACAATCGTCTGGTCCTCTACAATGAATCCATTGTTTAAACGTTTCCCCACGCGCAACGCGCCTCGATATTCGGAAGGCAGAACATGCTGCAAAAAATCCAACGCTTTGGCGGGGCAATGTTCGCTCCCGCCATGCTGTTTTCTATATCAGGCCTCATGGTCGGCGTCTCCGCTCTCGCAACGACTGCGGACATCGTCGGCGATCTAGCCGTATACGGAACCCCTTGGTACGTTTTTTGGGCCATCATCCAGCGCGGCTCATGGACGGTCTTTAAGCGCCTCCCGCTCCTTTTTGCCGTAGCGCTGCCTATCGGTCTTGCCCAAAAGCAACCGGCACGCTGCTGCCTCGAGGCACTCGTGGCCTATTTTGCCTATTGCTTCTTTTTGAGCGAGATCATTAAGCTGAGCGGAGACAACCTTGGGCTTAAGTACCCGTCATCTTTGACCCCCGCCAACGGTATCACCGTCATCGACGGCATCAAGACGCTCGACACCGGCATTATCGGCCCGCTGGTGGTATCGGCAACCGTCGTCGCCATCCATGACCGCTTCTACGATGCCAAGGTTCCCGATTGGCTCGGCACCTTCTCGGGCTCCTCGCTGGTCTACCTCATCAGCTTTTTTGCCGTGTTTGCCCTTGCCGCTATCTCGGCCGCCATCGTGCCCTACGTATACGATGTAACCGATACGCTGCGTCACGCGCTTGCAGGCGTCGGTCCCTTTGGCGTGGGCATCTTTGTGTTTTTGGAGCGAGCGCTCGAGCCCATGGGGCTGCACCATCTGCTCTACATGCCGATCTACTACGACAACCTGGTCATTAACGACGGCATCTACGCCACGTGGAGCAGCTTGCTCCCCATCCTCTCCCATAGCACGCGCCCCCTTAATGAGCTTGCGCCGTGGGCCGGTTTTACCGCCACCGGCTGGGTCAAGCTCTTTGGCCTTCCTGCCATCGCAGCTGCGTTCTACTCCACCGCAAAACCCGAGCGCCGCGCCGGCCTCAGGGTCATCCTTGCTCCCGCCATCATCGCCTCGGTGGTTTGCGGCGTTACCGAGCCACTCGAGTTTCTCTTTATGTTCACCCACCCCGGGCTCTTTTTGCTCTACGCCGTCTTATCGTCTTGCCTTGCCACAACCATGAATCTCTTTGGCATCGTCGGCATCTTCTCAGGCGGCCTCATGGAGATGGCAGCCTTCAACTTTATTCCGCTCATGCGCACGCATGCCGGTGCCTATCTTTTGGCGCTCGGTATCGGCCTTGCCTTTAGCCTCATCTTTTTTGTTAGTTTTCGAGCGCTCATCTTGGTCTATGACCTTAAGACGCCGGGCCGCGAGGATCATGTCGCCAATCGCGCGGCAATCGATCGTTTAACGGAAAGCGGCTTTGCCAAAGAGCAATCTCCCAACGACGAGGTCGATAGTCGATCCGATCAAGATCACGTCCTCGCTGAGCGGGTAATTCAGCTTTTAGGTGGCGTTGGCAATATCGTGGGCGCAACCAACTGCGCCACGCGCCTGCGCGTCGAGGTCGCAGACCCTTCCATCGTTGCAGATAACGCATCGTTTGTCGCGGTGGGCGCCAAGGGCCGCCTCATAACGGGCAAGACCGCCCAGGTGGTCATCGGCCTGTCC
>URTW01000077.1 GCA_900550815.1 uncultured Collinsella sp. | reverse complement strand
TGGCAAATCCGCGAAACCTACTATACGGCCTGGGCCAGCTTCTCGGCGCGCGCTGCGGCGGCGAGCGCCTCGAGCACGGTGCCGAGCTGGTCGCCCAGAAGGACGCCGTTGTAGGTGGAGTTGAAACCGATGCGGTGGTCGGTCACGCGGTCCTGGGGCTGGTTGTAGGTGCGGATCTTCTCGGAGCGGTTGCCGTGGCCAATCTGGCTCTGGCGCTCGGCACCAAGCTCTGCCTGCTGCTTCTCGAGCTCCATCTCGTACAGGCGGGCGCGCAGCATCTGCATGCAGACCTCGCGGTTCTGGATCTGGGAGCGCTGCTCCTGGGACTGCACCACGGTGTTGGTGGGCAGGTGGGTGATGCGCACGGCGGAGTAGGTGGTATTAACGCACTGACCGCCAGGTCCGGAGGCGCAGTAGGTGTCGATGCGCAGGTCGGACTGGTTGATCTGGACGTCGATCTCCTCGGCCTCGGGAAGTACGGCGACGGTAGCCGTGGAGGTCTGAATGCGGCCCTGGGACTCAGTCTTGGGAACGCGCTGGACGCGGTGCACGCCGGACTCGAACTTCATGACGGAGTAGACGCGGTCGCCCTCGACCTTGAACTCGATGGACTTAAAGCCACCGGCCTCGCTGGGGCTGGAATCGAGCACGGTAGTCTTCCAGCCGCGCGACTCGCAAAAGCGCTGGTACATCTTGTACAGATCGCCGGCGAAGATGGCCGCCTCGTCGCCACCGGCGGCGGAGCGGATCTCGACGATGGTGTTCTTGTCGTCGTTGGGGTCGCTCGGGATGAGCATGTACTTGATGTCTTCCTCGAGCTGGGGAAGCTTGGCCTCGTTTTCGGAGATGTCCATCTGGAGCATCTCCTTCTCATCGGCATCGGTGGTATCGTGCAGCATTTCCTTGGCAGCCTCGATGTCATCGAGCGCGCCGATGTACTCGCGCGAGGCGGCAATGAGGTCGGACTGGTGCGCGTACTCCTTGTTGAGACGCGTGAACTCCTTGATATCGGAGGCGACGGCCGGGTCGGAAAGCTTCTTCTCGAGCTCCTCGTAGGCCTTGATGATCTTTTCGAGCTTGTCGCGCATGACGGACTCCTTTATATGCGTGAAGGCGAAAATCGGCAGAATTGATGGGGCGCGGGGCGCCGCTGCGGGGGTAAGTCCAGCTAGAGCATGTCGATCTTCAGATACATGCGCATCCCTTCGCGTATGGGGTACATAGTTGCGGTCTAACCCATATATGATAGCGTGCGCAGGCAAACCTGCATATAACCCGCACGGAATCCGACAAAGGGACAGTCCCTTTGTCGGATTCTAAAGCGTATGGAGTAGGGCGATGAGGAAGCGAACACCCTGGAGGTAGGCGCGGCGGGTGATGCGCTCGTTGGTGCCGTCGACGCCGCGGTCGCACTCGTCATCGTCGACCACAAACGCCGAAAAACGAATGCACTCGGGACAAATGCGCTGATAGTTGGCGGCGTCGGTCGCGCCAATCACGGTCGAAGGGACAATCGCCAACGGCTCGGATGATCCGTTTTCCTCCGTCCCCTTTGGATCACGGAAATAGCGGGCGGCGATGGAGCGAACCGCCTCGAGTCCCGGTCCGCCGATGCGCGGAGACGGCGAGGGTTCGGAGCTGCCAGGGCCGAGCTCGACCTCCACGCGCCCGGCGAGGCCCGCCGCGGCAACGGCCTCGCGGCAGCGGGCCACGACATCGGCCACGCTCGTGCCCTCGAGCATGCGGAAGTTAATGTTGGCCCACATATCCTGCGGCATTACGTTGGCGCCGGTGCTGCCACCCTCGATCTGCGTGGGCGCGCAGGTGGTCGTCACCAGCGGATAGAGCTTTTTGCTGGCGAGGCAATCGCGGACAATGGCATCCCCGTTGGCGGCAATTTCATCGGCCGTGTAGAGCCCCAACTCGACGAGTTGGGCGGCAAGCAAGTCGGTCACGCGCGTCGGCCACTCGATATCGCAGATTGCGGCGATGGCACGGCTCAGCACCTCGAGCGAAGTGCCACCGTAGGGGTTGGTGGAATGACCGCCCTCGCGCTTCGTCTTGAGCACGATATCGGCATAGCCCTTCTCGGCAAGGTCGGCATGCATAAGCCAGCCCTCGCCCGCGCCGTACTCGGCAGCCGGAACGATGCGGTAGTCGCCCTCGTCGATCAGGTACTCAAGCTCAATGCCGCGCTCTTCGAGCACGCGGCCGATGGCACCCGCACCGAACTGCGTGGTTTCCTCGTCCTGGCCAAAAGCCAGCAGCAGGGTGCGCTCGTGCTCCCAGCCGTGTGCGAGCGCATACTCAACCGCCTTGAGAATGCCTGCGACCTGGTCTTTCATATCGATGGCGCCGCGACCCCAAATGTAGGTGTCGTCCACATGTCCGCTAAAGGGGACATGCGTCCAGTCAGCCTCGGTGCCGGGTACCACGGGAACCACGTCCATGTGGCCCATGAGCATGACGGGTTTGAGGGCAGGGTCGGAACCGCTAAGCGTCACCAATAGCGAATGGTCGATAAGCTCGACCTTACCCGCCGTAAATACGTGCGGCCAAGCCTGCTGCATATACGCGCGCAGGTCGTCGAACGGCTGCCAGTTCACCGCCTCGGCATCCATACTCGAGATGGTCGGAAACGACAGCACGCGGCCCAGGCGCTCGCACGCACCAGCCTCGTCCAGATCGGCAAAATCATCCTCATGCGCAAAAAAGCGCCAAACCTCGGCCATGACATCCTTTCGATTGTGACGACAAGGGCCGCCCCACCGGAGCGGCCCTGCCACATAAGCGTTTGCGGTCGGTTATTTGTCCTCGAGATAACGCGAGAGGAACTCGCGCGTGCGCTGATGTTTGGGGTTGCCGAAGAGCTCGGCCGGCGCGGCATCCTCGAGCACCACGCCCTTGTCCATAAAGACCACGCGGTCGGACACCGTGCGGGCAAAGGCCATCTCGTGCGTGACGACGACCATGGTCATGCCGTCGGCAGCGAGCTTGCGCATGACCTCGAGCACCTCGCCCACGATCTCGGGGTCGAGTGCGGAGGTCGGCTCGTCGAACAGCATGATCTGCGGATTCATGCATAGGGCACGAGCGATGGCCACGCGCTGCTTTTGACCGCCGGACAGGCGACCCACGGCGGCGTGCGCGAACTTCTCGAGCCCCACACTCGTCAAATGCTCCATCGCGACCTTCTCGGCCTCGGCCTTGCTCATTTTTTTGAGCGTGACGGGCGCAAGCGTGCAGTTGTCGAGCACATCCATGTTGTTGAACAGGTTAAAGCCCTGGAACACCATGCCGATGTCCTCACGCAGCTTGTTAATGTTGCAGCGCTCGGCCGTGAGGTCCTGGCCGTGGAACCAGATGTGGCCCGCGTCCGGGGTCTCGAGCAGATTGAGGCAGCGCAGGAAGGTCGACTTGCCCGAGCCCGAGGCGCCGATAATGGTGACGACCTCGCCGGGGTTAACGGACAGGTCGATGCCCTTGAGCACCTCGAGCGAGCCGAAGCTCTTGCGCAGGCCCTCGACGCGGATGAGCGGCTCATTGGTCTGTGCGGCGGCCGCAACGCCGGTAGTGGCGGTATCTGCCATGATGATTCTCCTCGTCTTAAGCCTAGTTAGAGCTGGGCAGCGTGGCCGGAGCCTCGGCACCGAGCTTTTTGCCAAAGGCTTCGAGCAGGCGGCTCGCCACGAGCGTCAGGATCAGGTAGACCACGAGCGCCACGCAGTAGACCTCCATCTGGCGGTAGTACACGCCGGCGACCGTGGTAGTAGCGTACATAAGGTCGAACACGCCGATGACCGAGAGCACCGACGAATCCTTGATGTTGATGATGAGCTCGTTGGTGAGCGCCGGAATCGCATTTTTAATGCCCTGGGGGAACACGACTTTGCGCATGGCCTGCCACTGCGACAGGCCCAGCGATCGCGCCGCCTCGGCTTGGCCGGAATCGATGGACTCGATGCCGCCGCGCAGGACCTCCATCATGTAGGCGGTGGAGTTGAGCGAGATGGTGACGAGGCCGGCGGTGAAGGTGCTCCAGATCTGGTTGGCCTGGGCGGTCTCGAAGCCCATGCCGCGCAAAACGGTGAAGCCCGCGTAATAGATGAGCAGACCCTGGACCATCATGGGCGTGCCGCGCACGATGGTGGAGTAGACGGTCGCAAAGCCGCGGCCGATACTCTTAACGAAGCGCACCAGGTCGTTATCCACGCGGTCGAACGTCTGAATGCGTAGGAACACGAAGAGCAGCGCCAGGAAGAATGCGATGACGGTGCCGAAGGTGGCAAGCGCGATGGTGATCTCGATACCGCGAATGAAGAAGTCCCCGCTCTTGTAGGTCATGTAGACCAGGCTCGACAAAAAGTCGCTGGGGTTGGAATCCGAGACAATGCTCACCTGCACCAGGTCGATAAACGACATGACGCAGCGGTCGATAAAGAAAACTGCCGCGATGGCGACCACGACGTAGCTGCCCAGGCGTGCGCCACGACGGCAGCGCTCGGATGCGAACGGCGACTTTTCGCGATAGTCGTTCCAGTGCATGAGCTTGGTGACCAGCGCCGCCGCCGACACGACGAGCCAGGCCCAAAGGATTGCCCAGAGGCAGTCTTGGAAGATACCGGTGGGGGCCAAGAAGCTCAGCGGCGTGGGGTTGCGTTGGCTAAACGCCAGGCCGAGCGCCGCGATAACACTCGTGCCCAGGTATACATAACGGTGGTCGGCCTTGATAAAGGAGGCCAGGCGATTAATGGTTTTCATGCTGCCTCCCTATGCCGGCTGACGGTCGAGGCACGCGTCCCACATTTGGTCGCGCTCCTCTTGGCTAATGCCCTTGAGTGTCTTGTCGATGAGCTTAAGCAGCTTGTCCGAGCCCTTGCGGCAACCGACATTTGCCGTGACCTCCTGCTTAAAGCCCTCGCCCTCGGCAAACTGGATGGGGACGATACCGGGATTTTGGGCCATATAGCCCTTCTCATTCTCGGTGTTGTAAGTCACGGCGTCGCAGGTGCCCTGCAGCAGATTCGAAAACACCGTGGGGACCGAGTCGACCGGGTTTTTGTGGACAACGCCCGGGATCTCGTCGATGACGGTATCGAGCATGGTGTCCTTTTGCCCGAGCACCGTAGCGCCGCTAAAGTCGCTGAGCTTGGTCGCGTTTTGGTAGGGGGAACCCTCTTTTACGAACAGGCCAAAGTAGCCAATGAAGTACGGATCGGAAAAGCCGACGGACTCCTCGCGCTCGGGCGTGGCGCTCATGCCGGCAATGATGAGGTCGATCTGGCCGTAGATGAGCGAATCGATAAGACCCGAGAAGCTCTGTTTGACGGCAACGGGCTCGCCACCGAGGGCCTTGCAGACGATCTTGGCGATCTGCACGTCGTAGCCATCGGCATAGGCACCCTGCACGTTGTCGATGGGGATGGTGTACTCGCTGGCTTCGGAGACCTGCCAGTTGTACGGGGCGTAGGCCGCCTCCATGCCAATGCGGATCTTGTCCTTGCCGATCACGGAATCGGACAGGTCGTCGCGACCGCCGCCCGTCGTGGGCCGAACCACCTTGAGCGTTGACGGGCGCTGACAGCCGGCAAGCGCGCCGGCGACGACGGAAGCGCTCGCAGCGAGAGCGCTACCCAAAAAGATGCGACGGCTGCATACCGGCTGTGGATGCGCGTCGCGTTGATGGGGAGAATGCATAATCTGCCTTCCCTGTTGAATCGTATGCTGACGACTTAACAGGATACCGCTCAGCGCTACCTCCAGCAAATGCATATATAAATGCATATATACAAGTTTACGAACTGAAAACGATTGGTAGTCGTTGGGGACGTTCTTAAACGACTAGTCAAACAAGAACGTCCCCAACGACTAGGCATGAAAAAGGCAAGGCATAGACCTTCTGGTCATGCCTTGCCTTTTGAATGACAAATTATCGCTCTGGACGGCGCGCAGCATCGACCGAGCGGCGGAACCTCTAGAGCAAGGTAACGCTAAAGCTGCGCTTGTCCGTCTCGCCGGGAGCCAAGGTGATGGTGTTGACCTTGTGCTCAAAGACGTCGTCCTCGGTGTCCGTGGTGGTATGACCGGTCCAGGGCTCGAGCGCCACAAACGGGGCGTCGTTGGCGGCAGACCACACGCCGATGTACTTAAAGCCCTCAAAGTCGATCTTGACGCCGTGGCCCGACTTGCGGCCGCGCAGCGTGAGCGTGGAGCCCGGGGTATCGGTGAACATGATGGCGTCGTTATCGAAGCTGCGGTGCGTGATGGGCAGCACGTCCGAGTTATCGGGAGCCTTGTAGCTACCCTCGAACGTCATGAGGCCATCGGGCGTGATGATGGGGGCCTCGTTGGTCCAAGCCTCGGTAAATGCCAGCTCGTAATCCTCGAACGCCTCGTCCTCGGCACCGGGGGCGGGCACGTTAAATGCGGGGTGGCCGCCCCCCGAGAACGGCAGGTCCACGTCGCCGGTATTGGTGACGGCAAAGGTCTGGGTAAGTGTGGCGTCACCAGTCAGGGCATAGGTCATGTTGAGCTTAAAGTGGAACGGAAAGGCCTTGAGCGACTCGGGCGTGTCGGTGATCTCGTACGTTACCGAGGAGCCGTCCTCCGAAACCTCGACCAGCTTGTGCTCGACGATGCGCGCGAGGCCGTGGCGCGGCATCTCGCAGGTGCCAGCCGCAGACGTCGCCGTGTTGTTGCGCAGCGAGCCCACAATGGGGAACAGGATGGGCGCATGCTTGCCCCAAAAGGCGGGGTCGCCCTGCCACAGATACTCGTTGCCGTTGAGGGCAAGGCTCGTGAGCTGGGCGCCCATGGAATCGATGGCCGCGGTGAGGCTGCCGCGCTTGATGGTAGTGACGGTAGACATGCTACTTCCTCCAAAAGTAAACAATAGTGTCGAGGGCTATTGTCCCACTCTTGGCGGCGGGGTTGAGCGACAGGCGCAGTTATTGAGCAATAGCGTAAAGGTCAAACCCGCCCTGCGGAGTGCTATCGACCGTATCGGGCGCCTGCGAGTTAAAGCTCACGGGAACCATGCGCTTTGAGGCGCGGAAGCGCGTGCCGTCGGTGGCGACGGGCGGTTCGTCGACGGTGAGCTCGTAGTCGCCGGGCTTGAGCTCGATGCCGTCACCAGCGGAATTGACGTATTGATACTCGTCAATCGTCTGCCCTTTGAGCGTACGCCCCACGATGTGGATGAGCATTTGGCTGTCGCCACGCGCGGTGTCCCACATCGCGCCGTCCTTGACCTCGACCGACACATGTACCGAGCGCGTGCGGCTGAGCGATTGCTCGACAGACATCTCGACCTTGGCGGCGTCTTGACGCTGCTGCTCGACATGGCTCCAAACGCTACCGATTGCCGAGCAGGCGATAACGCCGGCCATGAAGGCGATGAGGATGGGGCCGAGCGGAGAACGGCGGCCCGTGTCTTCCTCACGAGCCAGGTCGGGGCGATGTGTGGGCGCAGGCGCCTGGGCGCCTTGCGCGGGCACGTCGAGAATGCTGAAGGATGCCGTGCTGTCGGGGTCGATGGTGTGACGCGGCTGCGGGATCTTTGCCGGCGAGATGGACATGTCCGCCGGCTCACCGAGTGTGGCCGTGGCATCGGCCTTAGCCTCATCGGCCTCGGCTTGGGCCCAAGCCTGCTCAAAGGTCAGGGGCTCGGCGGCATCGGAGGCGGCATCAGGCTCGACAGCGGCATCGTTGCCGGTCTCGTCCTCGTCGCTCGACACGTCACGCGACGCGGGCTCGTCCCACTCCTCGTCCGGAGCCTCGCCCTCGCTATACCACCATTCAAAGTTATCGATATCCATACGGGGCGCCCCTTAGGCCTCGCAAATAAACACTCGCTAGTCTTATACCCCCAGACGGCACCGAAGCTCACCCGCGCCGGACACGAAAACCGTCACAACATTCGACGTTTTTCCTCGTTTGCGAGATTTTCATCGAATGTTGTGACGGTTTAGGCGGCAGCCACGCCGCGAATGCGACAAAGAGACTGTCCCTTTGTCACATTCTGTTAGAGTTGCAGGGATTGAATCCCGCTTATTCACGCGACATTGGAGTGACAACCTTGACCGCCGCAACCACGCCAAAAAGTAAGTCAACCGCCGCCGCGCTCTCCCCCGCGCGCACCAATCTTTGCCTGGCGCTGCTCGTGCTGTTGGGATTCTCGCTCGGCTGCTCCGAGTTCGTGGTCATCGGCATCGAAAGCGACCTAGCGACGGAACTCGGCGTATCGCTTGCCACCGCAGGCCAACTTATTAGCGTGTTCGCACTGATCTACGCTATCTCGACGCCGGTGCTCGCGCTCAGTACGGGGCGTTTTCGCCGCTACCAGCTGCTCGTGTGCTACAGCATCGTCTTTGTGCTCGGCAACCTGGTCATGGCGTTGGCGCCCAACTTCCAGGTGCTGTTCATCTCGCGCATCATCCTGGGCTCCGTCTCGGGCGCACTGCTCGCCGTGGGCGTGACGTACATCCCCGAGCTTCTGTCTCCGCAGCAAACTTCGCTTGCCATCTCGGTGGTATATGGTGCGTTTTCCGTGGCAATGGTCTTTGTCACTTCGATCGGCAAGTTTGTGGCCGACACGCTCGATTGGCACGTGGCCATGTACGGCACGCTGGCCTTTGCCGTTCTGATCTGCGGAGCGCTCGTGGCGTTTATGCCGCGCGCTGGGCAAACCGACGAGCCCGCCACCTTTCGCGAGCAGGCGGGGCTTCTGCGCGAACCGAGCATCATCACCGGCATGCTCATCTTTTTGTTTGGCGTGGGCTCGGTCTATGTGTTCTACGGCTACGTGACGCCTTATCTTGAGCAGGTGCTGGGCATGGGCACGGTCGAAGCCAGTACCGCGCTTATGGCCTACGGCGTGTTCTGCCTGATCTCGAACATCCTGGGCGGATGGATCGATGCGCGCTTTGGCATGAAGGCGCTGCTTGTGACGTTTGTGCTGCAGGCGGCGGCATTGTTTGGGCTGTTTGCCGTAGGCGCTGCCATGCCGCTCGCACTTGTCTTTGTCTTTAGCCTGGCGATGCTCATGTACCTGATCTCGGTGTCGT
>URTW01000076.1 GCA_900550815.1 uncultured Collinsella sp. | reverse complement strand
CGCCGCCTCTGTCGAGGCCGCCGGCGAGAAGTTCCACGCCCTGTCTGTGACCGCCGCGTTGCGACCTGTACGTACCCCTCCCCCGACCTGAAACGAGGACCCGCCATGATGGCAGACCATAAATCGGTGACCCGTATGCTCAAGCCGGCACGCGGACAGATCGACGGCATCCTGCGAATGGTCAAGGAGGACCGTTACTGCGTCGACATCTCCACGCAGCTCATGGCCACACAGGCACTCCTCGCGCGAATTAACGCCGACGTGCTCAAGGCGCATATCGAGGGCTGCGTGACTTCGGCAATCGAATCGGGCGACGAAGACCTCAAAGCCGCCAAACTCGCCGAAATCGAACGCGTCGTCGACAAACTCTCCAAGTAATTGGGGCATTGGGGACAGGTACGTTTGCACCACATTGGTGCAGATTAACCTGTCCCCCTTGCTCTAAATCGGGTATAAAGGCGTGCGGCATATCGAATGAAAGGCAATTTGCATGAATGACTTTATGAAGGGCCGCAATGGCGCTGACGAACTCACCATCGTGATGGGCTTCGCAGGCATTATCATCGCCATGATCGGTTCGATGGCTCGTATCCAGTGGCTCAGCTGGATTGCCATCGTCGTAATCGTGATTGGCGTGCTGCGCGGCCTGTCCAAAAATATCGATGCACGTCGCAAGGAGAACGAGGCCTTTGTCGCCGCGACCGCCAATGTTCCCGGCTTGGGCAAGTTCGTCGCCAGCTTGGGCGGCGGCGCTGCAGCGGCTAGCACCTCACGCGCGGCCGGAACGAGCAAGGAAGACTTTGAGCGTGCCAAGCGCACGGCCAAGAAGATGTGGAAGGGTCGCAAGACCACGGCATACCTCAAGTGCCCCAACTGCGGCCAGATGCTCTCCGTCCCCAAGGGCAAAGGCAAGATCCGCGTCACCTGCCCCAAGTGCCACGCCAAGATGGAGACGCGCTCATAGCCGCCATACCATGGGACAAATAAAAGCCGAGGCCTCGCGCTGAGACCTCGGCTTTTTTTGATTATGACAAAGGGATTGCCCCTTTGTCACACCTATGCCACGCCGTCGCGGGCGAGCTCCTCGGCCAGCGCCTCTGCAGGCATGGCCATAATCGCGTCGAGCTCGGTGTCCACCTCGGGGATGTGCTTGACCTTCAGCTTGCGCACCAGGCCACCGCGGCACATCACGTGCGTCGGCTCACGCAGTGCGCACAGGTCATCGAGCGGGTTCTTGCGCGTCACCAAGATATCGGCGGCCTTGCCGCACTCGATTGTGCCAGTCTCGCCGTCCAGCCCCAGCAGCTCGGCGTTGACTTGCGTAGCCGTATGCAGTGCGAAGGCGTTGCTCACGCCGACATGCTTGGCAAAATAGGCCACCTCACGCCACATGTCGTACTGCGTCACGAACGGGCAGCTCGAGTCCGTGCCCAGGCCCACCTTAACGCCAGCTTCCAGTGCGGCACGGGCGCTCTCGATAATGCCCGAGCACACGATGTCGCCGTTCTTCTTTTGCGTATCGGTCGAATGGGTCTTTTTCGGGTCGAGCAATACAAACGGCAGCGCCGGGCTGATAGTGCAGGTAACGCTGGGCGCGCGATCCTCAAGCTGCGTGCCCGCGGCGCCGCGGTACAGTTCCAAGATCTCAGGAGTCATCGGGGCACCGTGCTCGATCGTGTCAACGCCGGCCTCAAGCGCGGCCTTCACGCCCTCGGCACTCTCGACATGGGCCATAACCGGCAGGCCCACCTCGTGCGCAGCCTTGCACGCCGCCGCGGCAACCTCCACCGGCATACGCAGCACGCCCGGCTCGCCCACCTCGGTCGCGTCGAACACGCCGCCCGTTACGAACAGCTTAATGACGTCGGCACCGCGCGCATACAGGTCGCGCACCTGTTCGGCTGCCTCGGCGGGACTGTTTGCCACCTGGGCGAACAAGCCCGCACCATGGCCGCCCGGAACCGTGACGCCCGTTCCCGGCGCCACCAGGCGAGGACCTTGATACTTGCCGGCATCGATAGCATTACGAACGGCGATGTCGGCAAACAGTGGGTCGCCCGCGCCGCGCACCGTGGTCACGCCGCTTGCCAGTTGTTGTTGGGCGCTGCCCTTGAGAATATGGCGCACGATGGCGCGCCCCACGGGATTATCGAGATTCTTCATCAGCGCGCCCGCATCGCCCGCCGAAACCGGCTTGCCCAAACCGCACAGATGCACATGCATATTGATGAGGCCTGGCATGAGATACGCACCTGCCAGGTCGATAACCTCGGCACCCGCCGGCGCCTGCGCCACAGCACTCGGCCCCATCCACGTGATGACGCCGCGCTCAACAGTCACAGCCATATCGGGTTGCGGCTCCATATGCTCCGAACCATCCAGAATGGTCGCATTGATAAACAGCGTAGAACGATCAGCAGACGCCATATCGAGCTCCTCCCTCACGATTAACATGAACATTTGTCCATTATCACCTAATGCAGCGTCCTATAGTCGAACATATCGGTAAAGGGTAGGACGAGGGGATGTGGGGGACGGAATACGTTGCAGCCCCACCCCAGCAACATCAGGGGAATGTCTCGATCTGTAACAGTTACGGGCCCAAACAGCCGCCAAACGTTACAGATTGAGACAAAGTCAGGGCAGCAGGGCGACACCAGCCACATCCCCTACTCCCACTCCTGCTCGTAGATGTTAAGCGACTTCACGTACCGCCCCTGGGCGCCCATGATGTCGCGGACCAGACGCAAGAAGAAACTGATGCACGAGGTGTCAAAGCCATCCTGCAGGTCCTCCGGATGCACCGCACCAGGCCCATCGACCGCCGTGTCACTCAGGCGTGCGATGTCATACAGATAGAGTTGTCCTGCCGTCAGCCAGACATCGTCGACGCAGGCGAGGCGCACCGCAATCGCTCCGTCGCTCCAATGCTCCTTTTGCACGATATGCGGGTCGTAGACATCAAAGCGACGGTCGGCGCGCGTATCCTTCAGCGCAACCATGCCGTTCGCAGGATCCTTGTCCAAAATGCCAAAGCGCGAGAAATACTGCGTGTCGCGTACCTGCTCGAGCCGCTTGAGCGAGGCAGGCGAAAGCGATGCCGGCGGCTCGTCAACATACAGCTCGAGCAGCGTCTTGTCATGGCGATGGGGGCGCGCTAAGAGCAGCCAATCGGTAAACGCCATGTTGTAGGCCATGATTTCGTTTTGCGAAGGCTCGGTGCAATAGCTGAGCCACGGGTCGACAATGATCTCGAACTGTTCGCGCGCCGGCTCCAAAAACTGGAACTTCCGCAGCATCCAAAAATGGGCCATGTCGGCAATATCGTTGCCGACGGCTTCGGCTAGCTGCGCTCGGTCCAAAGCGTGGTCAGTCATGGCATCCTCCTCAAACTGATGGACCTCAATTTGAGCTTACGAGGAGGGTGGTCGGCCACGACCAGCGCGGGCAAAATAGGCCTCCGGCTGCAAACCAGATGTTGACCAAACACTTGACGAAAAGCTTGACCGAAAATGCGCACCGCAACAAAACCGCAGGTAAACATAGACAGCCAACCCGTCCTTTTGAGCCAAGCGCCCCCGGCCATCACAGAAACAGCAGAGCGCCACAGCTCAAGAAGACGCCGAATGGACACTCGCGCGTCGACAAACGGGCAAATCGCTCACAAAGAGTGTCCCCAACGACTAGACAAAAATTGACTAGTCATTGGGGACGTTCTTAAATAACTACTTTACAGCTCCAGCGCATCGGCGACTTCGGCCGCGCAGGCCAGGGCATCGGCCATAGCGTTCACCACGAGCGAGCTGCCGTAGCGAGCATCACCCGCCACATACACCGGTGCGGCATCTGCGGCGACGCCGTCGACACGCGCCGCAAGATGCGAGCCCTCGGCGACCATCACAGGCAGCGGGCGGCCCGCCGTGGCAACAGGTACGCCGACAGCTTCGAACACGCTGCGCTCCGGACCCGTAAAGCCACAGGCGATGAGCACCAGCTGGGCCGGCACCTCGTGCTCGGAGCCCGCGATGCGCTCGGGCTTGCCAGCCGCCCAATCCAGATCGACCACGCGCAAGCCCGCGGCCGCGCCCTTCTTGTCCAGCAGTACCTCGAGCGTATCCACGCCCCAAGCGCGCATCTCGCCGCCCATGGCAGCGATGGCCTCCTGCTGGCCGTAATCGGTCTTCTTCACGTTGGGCCACTGCGGCCAGGGGTTGCTCGCCGCGCGCGCATCAGGCGCCGCCGGCAAGAACTCAAACTGGCGCACGCTGCGCGCACCCTGCCGTACCGCGGTACCCACGCAGTCGTTACCGGTATCGCCGCCGCCAATGCCCACAACGTCCAGGCCACGCGCGATCACCGCGGGCTCACCACCATCGAGCACCGAGACGGTCGAAGCCGTCAGGTAGTCCACGGCATACACCACGCCCGGGGCATCAATGTTCGCAGCCGAAAGCCCACGCGGAGCACGGGCGCCGGCAGCCACCACGACGGCGTCAAAGTCGTCGAGCTTGGCGGTAACCTTGGGATCGCTCACGTCGGCACTCAGCTCGAACACAATGCCCAGCTCGCGCATGAGCGCCACGCGGCGCGCGACCACAGACTTCTCGAGCTTCATGTTGGGAATGCCGTACATGAGCAGGCCGCCCGGGCGGTCGTCACGCTCAAACACCGTCACGCGCGCGCCGCGACGCGCAAGTTCCCATGCAGCCACCAGGCCAGCCGGGCCAGAGCCAATCACAGCGACCGTGGGCGCATCCTCCCCTGCCGGCTCAAAGCGACGCGGACCGCCATTTGCCCACTCATGGTCGCTGATCGCACGCTCGTTGTCATGAATCGTCGTGGGCTGGCCGTCGACCGAACCCAGGTTGCACGCGGCCTCGCACAGCGCCGGGCACACGCGGCTCGTAAACTCGGGCATGGGCGAGGTGAGCGACAGGCGCTCGGCAGCCTCGTCCCAGCGGCCGCGGTACACCAGCTCATTCCACTCGGGAATCAGGTTGTGCAGCGGGCAGCCACTCGGACGCGCCTTGCCAAAGCTCGCGCCCATCTGACAAAACGCCACGCCGCACATCATGCAGCGGCTCGCCTGGGCGCGGCGCGCATCGTCGTCGAGTTCCACGTACAGCGGATCGAAATCGCGGCTGCGCTCCTCCACGGGGCGAAGCTCGTGGGTCACGCGATCGATATCAAGAAAAGCACCGGGCTTACCCATGGCACTTACGCCTCCTTCTTGGTCGAAGCAACAGAGCTGGCGGCGGCGGGCACAGCGCCAGCGACACCACCCGCCACATCAAAGCGAGCGACATCGGCGGCGTCGGCGCGACCGGTCACAATGTCAAACGCCAGCTCCTCGGCCTGCTCATGCGTCTTGCCGACGGCCTCGGCGGCGGCGACAATCGCCAGCACGCGCTCGTACTCGGTCGGAATGACCTTCACAAAGTGCTTGCTCATCGTCTCAAAGCTGTAGAGCAGCTTAATGCCGCGCGGGCTCTGCGTCGCGTCCACGTGCTCCTGGATGAGCGCACGAATCTGCGCCAGCTCACCGGCCGTCGGGGCTTTAAGCTCAACGCTGTCGTGGTTCACACGGGCATCGAGCGTGCCGTACTGGTCAAAGACGTAAGCCACGCCGCCCGTCATGCCGGCGGCGAAGTTCTGCCCGACCTCGCCCAGGATGAGCGCCAGACCTCCCGTCATGTACTCGCAGCCATGGTTGCCGCAGCCCTCGACCACCACCGTGGCACCGGAGTTGCGTACGCCAAAGCGCTGGCCGGCCAGGCCGTTAATGAAGCCGCGGCCGCTCGAAGCGCCAAAGCCCGCAACGTTACCCACGATGATGTTCTCAACGAACTTGTAGGTCGCATGCGGGTTGGGGCGCACCGACACCTCGCCGCCCGAAAGGCCCTTGCCAAAGTAGTCGTTGGCGTCGCCGCACACGTTGAGCGTAATGCCGCGCGGCAGGAAGGCGCCATAGCTCTGACCGGCCGAACCATCGCAATCGATGGTGATGGAGCCGGCGGGCAGGCCCTCGGGATGCGCCTTGGTCACCGCATTGCCCAAGATGGTGCCCACGCAGCGGTTGACGTTGGCGATATCGGCGCGGAAGCGAATCGGACGCAGGTGCGCACGGGCATCGGCCGTATAGGGCACAAACAACGTGGAGTCGAGCGTCTTGTCGAGCTCGCTGTCCGCAGCCATCTGGGGCAGGATGTGGCGACCGTCGGCGCCCGGAATATGCGCACCGATCTCGCAGGTCGCGCTCGCCAGCACGGGCGACAGATCCAGCAGGTTGGCCTTGCGGTTGCCCGGGACCTCGATCTGGCGCAAGCACTCGGGATGGCCGACCATCTCGTCGACGGTGCGGAAGCCCAGACTCGCCATGACCTCGCGCAACTGCTCGGCAACAAAGAGCATAAAGTGCTCTACGTGCTCGGGCTTGCCGCGGAAGCCGCGACGCAGGCGGCAGTTTTGCGTAGCGATGCCGGCCGGGCAGGTATCCTGCTGGCAGTCGCGCTGCATGAGGCAGCCCATGGAGATGAGCGGCATGGTCGCAAAGCCAAACTCCTCGGCACCCAGCAGGCAGGCGACGGCAACATCGGTGCCGTCCATGAGCTTGCCATCGGCCTCGAGCACCACGCGTGAGCGCAGGCCGTTTTGCAGCAGCGTCTGCTGGGCCTCGGCAAGGCCAAGCTCCAGCGGCAGCCCGGCGTGCCAGATCGAATCGCGCGCCGCCGCACCGGAGCCGCCGTTGTGGCCGCTGATCAAGATCTAGTCGGCGGCACCCTTGGCCACACCGGTGGCGATGGTGCCGACGCCGGCCTCGCTGACCAGCTTGACCGACACGCGTGCGCCGGGGTTGGCGTTCTTAAGATCGAAGATAAGCTCCGCCAGGTCCTCGATGGAGTAGATGTCGTGGTGCGGCGGAGGCGAGATCAGGCCGATGCCGGGCGTGGACTGACGGACCTCGGCGATCCAGGGGTAGACCTTCTTGCCGGGCAGGTGGCCGCCCTCGCCGGGCTTGGCGCCCTGGGCCATCTTGATCTGAATCTCGAAGGCGCTGCACAGGTAGCGGCTCGTCACGCCAAAGCGCGCGCTTGCCACCTGCTTGATGGCGGAATTCTTGGAGTCACCGTTAGCCAGCGGGGTCTCGCGACGCGGGTCCTCGCCGCCCTCGCCCGAGTTGGAACGGCCGTGCAGGCGGTTCATGGCGATGGCCATGCACTCGTGTGCTTCCTTGCTGATGGAGCCGTACGACATGGCGCCGGTGTTAAAGCGGCGGACGATGTTGAGCGCGGGCTCCACCTCGTCGAGCGAAACCGGCGTGCGACCGTTGGCATTAAAGTCCAGCAGGTCACGCAGGCGCACGGCACGGCCGGTGCGGTGCAGGCGGGCGCTGTACTCCTTAAAGGTGTCGTAGCTGTCCTCGCGGCAGGCGGTCTGCAGCAGGTAGACGGTCTGCGGGTCGATAAGGTGATCCTCGCCGCCGAGCGGGCGCCACTTGGTCAGACCCAGCGTGGGCAGCTGATCGGGAGCCGGGCTCTTAAGGATGGCAAGTGCAGCGTCATAGCGCTCATTCTGCTCGCGCTCAACGTCCTCGACACCCATACCGCCCACACGGCTCACCGTGCCGGCGAAGTACGCGTTGACGAACTCCGGAGTGAAGCCCACGGCCTCGAAGATCTGCGCGGAGTGGTAGCTCTGCACCGTGGAGATGCCCATCTTGGACATGATGGAGACGATGCCGGCGGTCGCAGCCTTGGGGTAGTTGGCGATGCCCTGCTCGGCCGTCACGTCCAGGTCGCCGTGTGCCGCCAGATCGCGGATGCACGCATGTGCGTTGTACGGATAGATGCCGCTCGCGGAGTAGCCCACCAGTGCCGCAAAGTCGTGCGGGGACACGGCGTCGCCGCACTCCACCACGATATCGGCAAAGGTACGCACGCCGGCGCGGATCAGGTGGTTGTGCACGCAGCCCACGGCGAGCAGCGACGGCACGGGCACCTCGCCCGCTCCGGCGCGATCGCTCAACACCACGATGTTCCCGCCGTCGCGGACCGCGGCCTCCACGTCCTCTGCAAGCTGCTTGCGCGCAGCCTGCAGCGCGCCCTCGCCGGCATCGCGACGGTAAACGGCACGGAAACGGCGGGTCTTAAAGCCCACGCGGTCGATGGCGCAGATGCGGTCAAACTCCTCCTCGCTCAGCAGCGGGCGCTCCAGGCGCACCAGCTGGCAGGCCGTACGGGAGTCCTCGAGCAGGTTGCCGTGGTTGCCCAGGTAGAGCGTGGTCGAGGTGACCATATGCTCGCGAAGGGCGTCGATCGGCGGGTGCGTGACCTGGGCGAACAGCTGATAGAAGTAGTCAAAGATCGAGCGCGTCTTCTTGGACAGGCAGGCCAGCGGCGCGTCGATGCCCATCGAAGCGAGCGGTGCCTTGCCCTGCTGGGCCATGGGACGCACGACTTCGTCAACATCATCCCAGTGATACCCGAGCTTGGCCATGCGCACGGCGGCGGGCACCTCGGCGTCCTCGGCGGGCGTGGGCGCGACGGGCTTGTCGAGCGCGTCGACGGTCAGCGTCTCTTCGGCGATCCAGTCGCGATAGGGCTTTTCCTTGGCGTAACGGGCGCGCAGCTCGTCGTTGTAGATGACGCGGCCGCGGGCAAAATCGACCTCGAGCATCTGGCCCGGTCCCAGACAGCCGCTCGTCAGGATGTTCTCGGGGCTCACCTCGATGGTGCCCACCTCGCTTGCCAGCATAAAGCGACCGTCGCGCGTCACATAGTAGCGGGCGGGACGCAGGCCGTTACGGTCGAGGGCGGCACCCAGCGTGCGACCGTCGGTAAAGGCGATGGCCGCCGGGCCATCCCACGGCTCCATGAGCATGGACTGGTAAGCGTCGTAGGCGCGGCGCTCCTCACTCAGGCTGTCGTTGTGGTCCCACGGCTCGGGCAACAGCATGGACGCGGCACGAGTGAGCGGACGGCCGTTCATGACCAAAAACTCGAGCACGTTGTCCAGAATCGCGGAGTCGGAACCCTCGCGGTTGATGATGGGCATCACACGCTCAAGATCGTGCTGCAGCACGGGGCTGTACAGATTGGGCTCGCGGGCGCGGATCCAGAGACGTTGCCCGTGAGGGTGATGATCTCGGCGGT
>URTW01000075.1 GCA_900550815.1 uncultured Collinsella sp. | reverse complement strand
CATGATGCGCTTGTTGGTGAACACGGTGTTTTTGGGGTTGGTGACAGTGTGGTTCTTAGCGGCCTTACTCACGTCTCGGGCGCCGTCAGCACGGAAGCCATCATCGGACGGGGTGGTGCGGTCGCCCTCGGCGTTCACGATGATGGTCGGAGAACCGCCCTCGAGGACGGCCATAGCGGAGTTAGTAGTACCAAGGTCGCTACCAAGAATCTTACTCATTAGAAATTCCCTCTCTCTTTTGCGTTCGCGCCGCCTCGACGGTCTGTCGCGCGGCGCTTCGGCTTGTCTTTCAGGATGTAGTGTATCCCCTTATGGGCCGGAATATACAAAATCTAAGTCAATTCATATAAGATTTCTTATCTCTGAGAGTTTAGGTTCTCAAATGCGCAGGTAGATGCACTGTTTGAGTTCTCGGTAGATCTATTGAGATCTATGTAGAGTTGACTGAGGTGCGAGCCTGAAGCCGTGTCCCGTTTTGGACGTGAATTACGGGATGCGGTTTCCGCAAGCACGCTCAATCGCCCCATATTTCAAGTCACCTATAGCTAACATTTGCGCAGCTCAACGGCCTCACCTGCATGTTTTTTAGTAAGCCGTGGCATACTCGGCGAACGGTATGAAGATGCCGGTCAGAGGGTATTGCAAACGGTCGCTCCCGTGGTATGTTTTTGCCCGAATCAAACCGACGCGCATCGCCTGTAGCGTCGGTCAACAGAGAGGAAACTACCATGGCTCATCCCGTAATTGATGCCGACGAGTGCATCGCTTGTGGCGTTTGCGTCGACTCCTGCCCCGCTGGCGTTCAGGAGCTCCAGGACGTCGCTAACGACGCTGACGAGGATTCCTGCGTCGCCTGTGGCGCTTGCCAGGACGCTTGCCCCGCCGGCGCGATCACCGAGATCGTCGAGGAGTAACAACTCCCCCACTTGCACACTCACAAGTACACCGTGCACAAAAAGGAGGCCTCCGCATCGCCGCGGAGGCCTCCTTTTGCATTCGTCGTTACTAGGACAGGTCGTCTTCGTAGGGCATGAGGTCTGCCAGGTAGCCCTTCTCCTTGAGTATGGCCTCGATCTCGTCGAGGGTTTGCTCGTCTTCTGCTGCGATGCGGTGGAAGTGATAGCCGCTGGTTACCGTTAGCAGCGGAAAGCTCTTGCCGCTCTCGATATCGTGCAGGTAGCGCTCAACATCGCGACGATTGCGGATGTCCAGGTCGGCCGTAATCTTACCGTACACGCGGTGATTGACGATCACGTTGAGCACGGCGCCTCCGGCGTCGACGATACTCGTGAGTTCATCGCCTGCCTGCTCCACGCCGGGGCGAACCTTGACCACGCGCGGGGGCACGGCGGGGCTGCTGGGGGCCTCCTGCAGCACATAACCACGGTTGGTCGCCACGACATCGTGCCCGTCGGCACGCAGCAGGGCGATGTCTTGCACGACAATCTGGCGGCTCACGCCCACCTCGCGGGCAAGCGCGCTGCCCGAGACGGGACCTTTGGCTCTCTCGAGCACGGCCATGATGGCACGGCGACGCTCGCGGGCGTCCATTATTTACCGTCCAGCAGACGCAGGTGCTTGAGCGAGAGGTCGAGAATCGGCGCAGAGTGCGTCAACGCCCCCGAGCTGATAAAGTCAACGCCCAGGTCGGCGAGCGCGCGAATATTGTTGGCGTCCACGTTGCCCGAGCACTCGGTCTTGGCGCGACCGGCGATAAGCTCGATGGCGGCGGCCATGTCGTCGTGGGTCATGTTGTCGAGCATGATGATATCGGCGCCGGCCTCAACTGCCTCGCGCACCATGTCCAGGTTCTCGCACTCGATCTCGACCGTCGTGGTAAACGACGCATGGGCGCGCGCCATCTCAATCGCGCGTGCCACGCCACCGGCGGCGTCGATGTGGTTGTCCTTGAGCATGACAGCCGTCGACAGGTTATAGCGGTGGTTGCTGCCGCCGCCGATTTCGACTGCGGCCTTCTCGAAGACGCGCATGCCCGGCGTGGTCTTGCGCGTGTCGACAAGCACGGTCTTGGTGCCCTCGAGCGCAGCCGCCATCCGATGCGTGTAAGTGGCGATGCCGCTCATGCGCTGCAGGTAGTTGAGCGCCACGCGCTCGCCCGAAAGCAGCACGCGCGCGTCGCCGCGCACCTGGCCCACATGGTCGCCAGCGTGTACCTCGTCGCCGTCCGCGACATCGAACAACACGGAGCTCTGCGGATCCAGCAGCTCAAAGGTGCGGGCGAATACGTCCAGGCCGGCGATAACGCCGTCGGCCTTGGCGATGAGCTCAACGGTAGCGGGGCGCGCCGTGGGGCACACGCTCGCCGTACTCACGTCCTCAAACGTGATGTCCTCGCGCAGAGCCTGCAAAATCAGATCATCGACGACGAGCTTCATGGTAATGGGATTCATGGCCTACTCCTCCACGGCCTGCGTGCCGGCGGCACGGGCCAAATCATCGATTGCAAGGATATCGGAACTCAGGGCGCGATGGCGTCCATCGAGCGCGGGCTCGCCCGCCTGCTCCACGGCAAGCGACTCGCCGGTGCGCATACGCCAAGCAGCGCGGCGACCCCAGACTAGGGACTCGAGCAGGCTGTTGGAAGCTAGACGATTCTTGCCGTGAACGCCGTTGCAGGCCGTCTCGCCGGCGGCGTAGAGCTCGGGCATCGAGGTGCGGCCGTCCTTGTCGACCCACACGCCGCCCATAAAATAGTGCTGCGTGGGCGTGACGGGGATGGGCTCGTCCAAGATGTCGCGGCCGTCCTCCAGGCAGCGCGCGCGGATATTGGCAAAGTGCCCGGTCACCACGTCGCGCTCGACGGGGGCAAAGCTCAGCCACTCGTGCTCGGTGCCGTCCTGCTTCATCTGCTCGCGGATGGCAGCGGCGACAACGTCGCGCGGCTGCAACTCGTCGGTAAAACGCTCGCCAGCGGCATTGAGCAGAATCGCGCCCTCGCCGCGGCAGCTCTCGCTGATCAGGAAGGTGCGGCCCGGCTGCGGCGAGAACAGGCCCGTGGGGTGGATCTGCACGTAGTCCAGGTGCTCCATCGTGATGCCGTGCTCCTGCGCGATGTAGCAGGCGTCACCGGTGAGCTGCGGGTAGTTGGTCGAGTGGTCGTACACGCCGCCAATGCCACCCGTCGCCCACAGCGTGTGGCGGGCATGGATCTTAAACGGCTTACCGGCGTGCACGCCCTCAGCGGCATTTGCCAGCTCGTCGGCGGGGCGAACCGAGTTGTCCTCGTCCACGGCTACGGCGACGACGCCGGTGCACACCGTGGCGCCATCGCGCTCGGCGGTCAGGATGTCGGTCATGGCCACGTGCTCGAGAATCTGCACGTTATCCAGCTTGCGAACAGCCTGGAGCAGCTTGGTCGTAATCTCCTTGCCCGTAATATCGGCATGGAAGGCGATGCGCGGGCGGCTGTGCGCGCCCTCGCGGGTAAAGTCGAGGCTGCCGTCGGCCTTGCGCTCAAAATCCACGCCCATGGCCAGCAGGTCGTTGATGACCGAGCGGCTCGAGCGAATCATGATGTCGACGCTCTCGCGGCGGTTCTCGTAGTGGCCGGCGTGCATGGTGTCCTCAAAGAAGGCATCGTAGTCCGAGCCTTCGGGCAGCACACAAATGCCGCCCTGCGCGAGCATCGAATCGCACTCATCGACGGCGCCCTTGGAGAGCATGATCACGCGCGTGCTCGTCGGCAGATTGAGGGCGGCATATAGGCCCGCCACGCCGCAGCCGGCAATGACGACGTCACACTCCATATCGGGGTATTGTTTGGTTTCCACAGGAATCCTCTCCCTTGTAATGTGGCATAAGGGATGGTCCCTCATGTCACATTGTTCTAGCGCGCCGCGTACTCGAGCATGCGGTCGAGCGTGAGCTTGGCCTGATCGGCGGCCTCGTCCGACACGCCAATCTGCACCTCGCCCTCGCCCGTCTCCAGGCAGCGCACGAGCTTTTCGAGCGTGATGAGATCCATGTTGACGCAGGTGGGCTGCACCGCGGGGAAGTAGAACTTCTTGCCGGTGCCCTGGCAGCGGCGCTCGAGCTCGTAGAGCACGCCGCGAACCGTCACGATGATGAACTCGCTCGCGTCCGACTCCTCAGCATACTTGATGATGCCGGCAGTAGAGCCGATGTAATCGGCCTCGGCCAGGACGTCGGCCTTGCACTCGGGGTGCGCCAGCACGAGCGCGTCGGGGTGTGCCTCCTGCGCGTCGACGATCTGCTCGACGGTGATGATGTGATGACGCGGGCAGTAGCCGTTGTTGAGGATGACGTGCTTTTGGGGCACCTGCTCGGCTACGAAGCGGCCCAGGTTCTGGTCGGGAATGAACAAGATGTGCTGCTGCGGCAGCTCGGAGACGATCTTGACGGCGTTAGAGCTGGTAACGCACACGTCGCTCCAGCTCTTGATCTCGACCGTGGAGTTGACGTAGCACACCACGGCCAAGTCGTCGCCGTACTCGGCGCGGGCAGCGTCGACCGTCTCGCGCTTGACCATATGAGCCATGGGGCAATCCGCGCCCGGCTCGGGCAGCAGCACGGTCTTAGTGGGATTGAGCAGCTTGGCGCTCTCGCCCATAAACTCCACGCCGCACAGCACGATAGTCTGCTGCGGCAAGCTCTTGGCGAGCTTTGCCAGGTAAAAGCTGTCGCCAACGAAATCGGCCACAGCCTGAACCTCGGGCGCCACGTAATAGTGCGCCAGGATCACCGCGTCGCGTTGGGTCTTAAGTTGCTGAATGGCCTCGACGAGCTCTGCGGGCACCAGTGCCGCGCGCTCCGTTGCCGTCGTTGCCGATGCCAGGCCGGCCGCGATATCGCGTGCAAGCTCCGATGCATCCATGTTCGCGCTCTGTGCCATCAAGGCCCCTCTCTTTTGGCGAATCTTGGGGCTTTAGTATGACACCTGGCTTTACAGCTGACAAGACAGCTGTAAAGCCAGGTGTAAAGTTGAAATAAAGATTCAATCATGCGGCAGGTCCATTTTCGAACTGGCAAGCTGAGGATAGTTGAAAATGGACCCGCCACACGATTCGAGCCGCCCGTTTTGCCCTAGCCCAAGGGGCAGTGCTCAAAAAAGGCCAAATATGAGTACTGTCACCAAATTAGTAGCAGCGATTTTCCGGTCCAGAGCAGCAAAATCGCCTTGTTTGGAGCCCGATCGCGACTCTGAAGGACAAAAATCGATGCACTTTTGGCCGCTGGCACCGATTTTGGAGGCCATTTGGCTGCCACTAAACTGGTAACAGTACTCATATTTGGCCTTTTTTGCCCACCGGACTTCCGGCAGACCCCAAAAGCGGGCCCGAATCGCTCGATCCGGGCCCGCTGGGGACTGGCGCGCAACTACGCGCGGCGCTTCATGGCCCAAGCCAGCAGCAGAGCTGCCGCGCCGGCTGCGAATACGGCACCAGCCATGGCGTACATGCTGTCGCCGGACTCAGGCAACGTCTCCTTGCCAGTCTTCTTCTTGGACTTAGAAGTCGTAGTCGTGGTGGTGGTCGTGGCCTGGCTCGAATCGGGCGTCGGCGTGGGGCTGTCAGCCTCGGCATCCGTAAAGTTCGTCTCGGCCGTGCCCGTGGCCGAAACCACGCTCAGCTTGTGCTCGCCCACGCCGAGCGGCTTTAGGAAGCTCGCCTTGAGCGTCACGATGGTTGAGCCCTCGGTGAGCACGTAGTTCTCGGCGGCGACCTCCTTATCGTCGACCAGCACCTTCTGGAAGTACCTGAGCGGCGCGCTCGAGCGGAAGCTCAGGTCCTTGGCGACGTCGACCACCATCGTCTGACCCTTACCGTCGATGATCTCGGGCTTCAGAATCGCGATCTCCTCGGTCTTGTCCTTCTCGCCGCAGACGGTGCACTCCTCGTGCCTCTCTCCCTTGGTCTCAACGGTCGCCGGCTTGTCGACGACCCACTCAAAGGTATGCTCGGCCTTGTCGAGAACTTCGCCGCAGCGGCAGACATGCCAGTGGTTCTTGGCGTCGTGTGCCCAGCCGGAGCCGTCGGGCTCGTGCTTGAGGATACCCTCGACCGTCACGTTCACGTTGCCCTCGACATCCTTGAGCTCATAGGTGCCCTTGGCGGAAAGCTTAACGGACGTGCCGTTGACCTTGACGGCGTAGTCCTTGCCCGCAAAGTACGCGCCGTCGATGCTCATGGCGAGCGTTGCAGTCCCGTGCCAATCGAGCTCGGCTGCCGTCGAGGTGAGCGCGTAGCCCACCTGATTGCTCGGCAGCGTCACGACCAGCTTGGGGCCGGCCGCCACGGTAACCTCGGTGGCGGAAGAGGCGTCGTAGTTGGCCTTGGCCTGGTAGCGCACCTCATACATGCCGGCGGCAAGACCCGTAAGCTCGGCCGTTCCCTCGTCCACCGCCTGATACTCGTCAGCATCCTTGGCACGCCACTCCATCGTCGCGTCGACGCCCGTAATCTTGCCGTCACGCTTGCCGCTCACGGTCTCGGCTGCAGCCTGGACCACCGGCGCGCCCTGCGCGGCGTTCTTGATGGAGAAGTCGCACGTCAGGCCCTCAGTCGGAAGCGCGTAGTTGCCAGCGGCCTTGCCCGTCAGTGCGGTGAGGTTCGCCTGGTACGAATCGCCGGCCTCGACCTGAGAGCCCTCGACGGTCGCGCCAAGATCATCCTTGCCGATTACGTTGCCGAGCGTGGCCACAGGGCAGTGCTCCTTGCCGTCATAGGTGAACTCGGTGGTGCCCCATGTCACAGTGAGCAGACGCTGGTTGATGGTGAACGTGCCGTCGACGAACGTGATGCTGTAGTTGGGGTTTGCACCCTCGGGTTGCGTCAGCTGCAGAGCATAGCCGCCCTCGCGCACGTTGTCGTCATCTTCGCGCTCGATCTCAATACCCTGGAGGCTCTCGCCCTCGACAAGCTCACCGGATGTGATCGCCCACGTAAACACGGGGTCGGCCTCGCCGTACGTCTTGGAGAAGGCATCGGCTGCGACCGTAATCGCGCGCGGCTTGACCTCGAGAGTCACCTTACCCTCGGCCTTCACGCCGTCGATCGTTACCTCATAGGACACGGTCAGCGTGCCGACGTCCTTAATCTTGGGGGCCTCGGGGGACCAGTTCTTGCCGTCAGTGCTGTACTTTGCCGTTGCACCCTTGGGCAGACTCGTCGCATCGACCGTGTGATACGCACCGTCGTACTCATCGGAATAGCCAACGATAGCGGCAGCCGGAATTTCGACCTCGGCAAGCTTGTAACCGCAGACCTTGCACTTCTGTTGCTTGGAGCCCTTCTCGGTTGCTGTGGGGGCCTTGACGACGACCCACTCAAAGTCGTGCTTGGCCTCGTCAATCTTGTCACCGCAGGCGCACTTATACCAATGCGTGCTGTCGTCAGAGAGCCACTCATCGTTCACGGCCTCGTGCTTGCGCACGCCCTCGACGGTGACGACGAGGTCGCTCTCGGCGTTCTGAACGGTAAACTCACCACGCGCATCGGGCGTCACAACGACATTGTTGACCTTGACGGCGTAAGAGTCGTTGTCAGTAAAGTAGCCGCTCTCGATATTGACAGTGAGGGTGGTTGATCCGTGCCAGTCGAGCTCGTCCGGGTTCGCCGCGATCGTATAGCCGGCCTGCTTGGCAGGCAGCGTCACGACGAGCTTGCCGCCGGCATTAACGGTAACCTCGGTGGCGGAGGAGGCATCGTGGTCGCTATCGGCGCGGTAGCGCACCTCGTACGTGCCGACAGCACAACCCGCAATCTCAGTCACGCCATCGGGCACGCCCTGATACTCGCCAGATCCCTTTGCTCGCCACTCCATCTTAGCGTCGACGCCCGTGATCTTACCGTCGGACTTGCCGCTCACAGTCTCGGCCGTGGCCTGGACTTTCGGCGCACCCTGGGGCGCCTTCTTGATGGAGAACTCGCACGTCAGGCCTTCGGCGGGAAGCTTGTAGTTACCCGCGTCGTCGCCCGTCAGCTCGGTGATTTTCGCCGTGTAGGTGCCGGCTTTGACATTGGCGCCTTCGACGTACGCGGAGATATTGTCATCGCCGACGACGTTGTGGAGCTTCGCCTGGGGGCAGTGCTCTTCGCCGTCGTAGGTGAACTCAGTAGTGGTGTCCCACGTTACGGCGAGCTCGCGCTTGCCGATCGTAAAGGTGCCATCCCTGAACGTAATCTTGTAGTTGGGGTTGGCGCCTTCGGACTGCACTGCCGTCACGGCGTAGCCGTCCTTGCGCACGGCCTCGCCGACCTCGCGAGAGACGGTGATGCCCTGGAGGCTCTCGTCCTTGACAAGCTTGCCCTTGGTGACCTCCCAACCCAGCGCGGGATCAGAATCGCCGTACGTCTTGGAGGCGTCCAAAGCGGAAACCGTGATCGCGAGCGGAGTGACCTCGAGTGTCACCTGGCCCTCATCCGCCGCGCCATCTATCGTGACGCGATAGTCGACCGTCACACTGCCGGCATCCTTGATGCTGGGCACAACGCTCGTCCAGCCGCCGTCAGCAGCCTTGTATTCAACGGCGGAACCTTCGGGCAGCGCCGAGGCGTCGACAGAGTGGTCCTTGCCGTCATATTTGCCCGAATAGCCCTTAACAGCCAGGGCCGGAATCTCTACCGCGCCCGACTCATGGCCGCACACGGAGCACGTTCCATGTTTGGAGCCGGTCTCGGTAACCGTCGGCTGCTTGTCGATCGTCCATTTATACGCATGCTCGGCGTACATCTTAATTGTGATGGTCTCTTTATTGCCGGCAGTGTCCGTAGCCACGATTACATGCTCGGCACCGGCGTCGCCCTCAGCAGCCTTAGCCGTGTACTTTCCGTCCTTGCCAGCCGTGAGCTCCTTGCCGTTATCGGTAACCGTCACCGTCTCGTCGCGGTCATCGAACACGTCAAACGAAACGATCTCGCAGTAGGCCTTATCTACCCAGAGGTCATAAATGGTGGGGGCGTAAGTGTCCACGTAGGTATAGGGCTCTTCATCCCATTTGCCGTTGCAAACCCTGCAGACCTTTTGACGAACACCATCGGCCTCAGGCGTGGCGGGCGTAACGATCTCATATTTCCACCTGCAGGGCTGGCGCTCCCGCTCCGCCTTGCAGTACTTGCAGAGCTTAACGTGGCTACCTTCGCCATTCGGCTTCCAAGCAGCATTGTCGGCACCAGCATGGGGC
>URTW01000074.1 GCA_900550815.1 uncultured Collinsella sp. | reverse complement strand
CAGCGCAGCTTCTCAGGTCTCGCATATATAGGAAGACTTGATCGGCAATCGATTTTAATGAAGTCGGCGGCGCATGTCAGAGTTTTCAACAAATTTAACATGCCACCCTTTATATCCGCACGCGCGTAATTCAACTCATAAGGACCGGCTATCCCTTACCTGTGACACAATCTCAAACGCACAGAACAGAATCATCAGTCCAATCATCGCATAAGAGGCAGCCGAACCTTCAAGCACTATTCCACAAAGAACAATCTCCGCGCCGCCAATAAGAACTGTTATCAGGCGCTCTGCCTTTTTGCTCTCGCCGCTCGCATAAAAAGGCGGCAAAGCGCACAAGATCACATATAGCCCGGGAAGGGAATACAGGATCGATAGTCCAAGCCCCCCATCAACCGCAGTGTTTTGCGTAAGAATCAACTGAACCCAAACGGCAATTATCACTGAGCAGGTTGTCGATAAAAGAAGACTAGAAATATAGCACGCAACAAAGTCCCGTCGCATTCGAACAGAGAAATCCGCGAACTCTCTTCGCCGCGTGGAAACAATAAGGTACACAGAAATTGCAATAGAACCAATCAGAGAAAACAGCGGAACAACCAGCAATTCAAGCTTATTACCCCATCGATCAACCACACCCCCACTCCAATGAGCGGGAATTGTATCAGGGAGGACTGACCAAGCCGCCCATAGAATCAGAAATGGAAGAATAGAGAGGATGAAAGATGATAACACTGCAGTAATTTTTTTGAGGCTCTCATCGATTCCGCATCTCCTTGCGCGCCCACATTCCACTCCGCCTTAAATCAAGTATACGTTTTGAGACCGGCAAGCTGATGCCGGCTCGAGGACAGCGGCCCGGTGCACCGGGCCGATCGATAGCGGTCTCAGGTTCACAGCGCAGCTTCTCAGGGCCCGCATATATAGGAAGACTTGATCGGCAATCGATTTTAATGAAGTCGGCGGCGCATGTCAGAGTTTTCAACAAACCGCAGGTAAATCCGTGTACCAAAAATTGGTACACGGATTTACCTGCGATGTTCATGCTTGGTCAAAAGCCCATCAAGCGATATATCCATTATTTTAATGCGCGCGCCTGAGCTTTTGGCTGAAGTGGCAGTCCGACCGCCGGCAGGCGGCCACGCTATGTCCAAAGGGCACGCCTACTCCCAGTGCCCGGCTACGTCGACGACCCAGTGCTGCCCGTCGAGTTCTTGCCGCAGAGCTACATCAGGGACGTCTTATTGGGGGACGACCACATGGAACCCCGGGAGATCAAGCTGTACGGCTGATCCATCCGTCAACACCATCTCAAAGCCCCAAAACCCAACAGGATAGCGAACGAGGGCATGAATTGACCGCCCGGGTATTTGCGCCCGGGCGGTCAATTTTATCAACCATGGGTGCGATTCTGTGAGGCCATTTTTCTGGCATCCGCCGTTTGCTCCGGTCCCAACGCACCCATCGACCGTTCAGTAATCTTTGCGAACGCGACCACGTGCGCATTTGTCGAATAATCAAATGTCCGACAATGTCTGACGGAGCTGTCAGATATTCACGCACGAACAGGCGAGCTTCGCGAGCGATTGTAGGCAACTAGTAGCCCCAGCTGCGTCTTTGGCGCAGGTTCGACGTCTGACATCTTGAATGTCTAACGTTGAACGAAGCTGGTTGATAACAAGCAGGTGGAATAAACATGGAGCCCGACACCTCTCGCGCAAACGGCGCGCGGCAAGGGTCTGGTCCATCTCATATGTTGCCAACGCTAACGGTGAACCTGAGCGCCCGGGCACATTCTTTGTTGGCTGAAACCGGCATAGCAACAAGCGGAAGGCATCATCGAAGGAGTGTGCTGGAAAGCACCCGTCTCCTTAACTGTTAGAAATGCAGGTTAATAATCTATGTGGTCAATGTGATACCGTTGAACCCGCATATCGATACCGCTCAGCCATTCGCCTCGCCCCCGTCGCACGTATCTTCATCCGGTCTGTTACTTTTAATCTAACAATTCTTTGATGAACGTAGGTGCTTCTAAATGTACTGTCGACTTCTTCTCAAACTAATCCTAAGAGACAAGGCCGTATGGATTTGTACGCTCGTTCTCGCTGCAGCCTTTTCCGCCCCCATTGCGTTCAATTCACCCATCTACGGGCCCTTCTTTATGAAACAGGGCATGCAGGGCTTTGTCGACGCATTCAATACGCGCGCGCCCCAGGCCAGCGGCACAGACCTATCTCCAGAGCAGCAAAATGACGCGGAGCTTGCAAGATACGCGAACGCCGCCCTTGCCGCTCAAACCGACGCCGCCTTTCTCGATTCTGCCGAGAGCTACTACGCGCTCATGGGCGAAGGCTTCCAATCCGGGTCCATCGTGGGAGACCGAGAGACCAATGACGCGGAGCTCGCATATTGCCGCGCTCTGAGCAGCTCCGGCATCACGGATATCCCGGCCTCCGCAAGCGACCTGCCATTCCTTTCCTTCCTGCCTTACGCCATTGCCACGGCGCCGTCTTTCCTTCCCTTCATCCCCTTCCTTCTCTCGTCGATACTCGTGCTCGGCGCCACAAGGCCTGCGACCCTGGCGGCGAAGGCGCCCGTGCCCAAATTCCGGCGCCTTATCCAGATCGTGTTTTCGATAATCGCCGCGGGGACCGCGATGCTCCTCGCCGGCCTCGCACCCGGGGGCATTTACGCCTTGGCCCTAAACGGCTTCGGGCAAATTGGGTACCCGATCGCCTTCTTCCATGACGGCGCGCTTACCACCACGACCGCGGGAAACGTCTTCACAGCCCTGCTTCTCGCGCTGCTTGCGGGCGGAACCTTGATATCCGTTTGCTCCGCCGTCCTATCGACCGCAACGAGGCGCGTCCTCGCGGGCCCCCTTACCTCCGCGCTGCTTGTCGCGGCCCCGGCATTCCCGTTACTGTCCGATTCGGCACTAGGGCATAATGCCGTGCTCGGGCTCCTGCCGCTGGCCGTGTTCTCGCCTATCGAGGCAACGGGTTACGTGGGATGCTTCCCGACAGAATTCATTGGCTCCGGTTCAGGCAGCGCATCGATGCTTGCCGTGGCCCTGGCATACGTCGCGGTCTTTTTTGCGGTCGGCGCCGTTGCGGCACGTTCGCCCAAACAGCCTGGACCCGCGAAAAAGCACCATGGGCTCGAGCTTCTGGACGCGAGCGTGGGATACGGAAGCACGACGATACTTTCACTCGGGTCGCTTTTCCTGAGCCCGGGAACGGCGGCGGGCCTCGTTGCTCCCAACGGCTCGGGGAAAACCACCCTTCTTGAAGCGCTGTCGGGCCAATTTCCCACCCGCATCCGCTCGGGAAGCCTGGCGGCAGACGGAATCTGCCAACGCCGATCAGCCGAATTTGCAGAACTCGTCTACCTGAGCTCTTCGGGCGGCGCGGATCTCTATCCCACGCTATCGGCCATCGAGCACCTCTCTTTCGTTAGGGAGGCGTGGAAATCTGCCGCCGGCATCGACTCGCTCTGCGACTCCCTCGGAATCTCCCCATATCTCGACAAGCCGACCCGTAAACTCTCGACAGGAATGAAGCAGCAGGTAAAGCTTGCCATGGCGATAGCGACCGATTGCCCGTACCTCATCCTCGATGAACCGCTGAACGGCCTCGATCCGGGAAAACGGAAAACCTCCTGCGACGCGATGCGCAGCGAGGTGGCGCGGGGACGCAGCGTGCTCATCTCAAGCCATCTACTCGACGACCTGGCAGACCTCACCAACTCGTTCTACTTCATCGAGGCCGGCACGCTCGTGGAAAAGATCGAGTCGTCCTCGCAGACGCTCAAGCAGGAATACCTCGATACATACGAGGGAGGTGAATGACATGATAGGCAAGAGCTATGCAAAGATAGCGATTGTTGGCTCTGTACTTTGTCTTGCAATGGTTCTATGTGCATCATTTGCGAGGTATAGGTCCGAGCAATCGTTTATCGATGGCGCTGAGAACGGTTTTGGCATAGACGGGATGTATGTCAACGATGGCGCGACCAGGCCGTCTATGGCGATTCTTGCAGGCGAAGACATGGAATGGCAAATCTGTAATGGCGATGGCTCTTGTCTGAGTGGTCGTTTGGCCGCAACGAGCGATCCGAATTCGTTCGATCTTCTCGACGATGATGGAGCGGATTGCGGTTCTGTTCACCTTTCATATGCATCGCGAGACGGGATGGACGGCATTCTCTACGTCTCCCACGAAACTGGCGATTTCAAGATGCGCAGGACTAACCGGGTGCCGGCTTTTATCGAGGAGTGAGAGTTCCCGGCGGCCTGCCGATCAGGCCGCCGGGCTATCGGGCCCCGCATTCATCCGTACACACACGGATGAATGCGGGAAGTGTCCGGATAAAGTTGATAATCAAGGAAACAAAGCCGTTCTGCCTGGGACGGCTTTGGCCTGGACTTTAACTACAACATCGCAATCGACACTTATCAGCTCGCGCAACGCGCATGGCCAAATCTCGGACGCTGGTGCATGGAGGACCTTCGAGATTTACTGGACATCCAAAACGACGACGCACACCGCGTGCTCGCCGACAGCGAAGACGAGATGGCTGTCTACAATGCGATCAGAAACAGTGTGAAGTCCGGAGAGCTTTCTGTGGAACCGCCGCGCCGTCGCGCGAGCCGACCGGGCAACCCGGGCAATCTGGTCCCGGCTCTCCCGGTCGTATTTCTGCGATATCGCCCCTAGATCACCAATGTGTCAGATAAAGAATGATGCAATGGTTATGATCAAGCATACGGCGGATGCGGCGACTGCGCCTTTTTTCCTCTCCTTTAGTCCGATGATTAGGGTTGCCGTAAAGTAAAAGGCGGAAATGCAGTCTATGGCAAGCAAAACGAGTTCCTTGGGCGGTTTCAGCAAAAGGTCGCTAGCAAAGAGTAATGCGAGCAGGGTAAAGCCGATTGTGACCAAGTATCTCGATTGATTTTGCGACAACATGGCAACTTCCTTTCAGAACATGCAAGTGAAAAGTCGGTACGATGTCATTGCGGTTGCAAAAAAGCCGCCGCTAGGACCGGTTGTCACGAGACCGGCGATAACTTCAGCGGTGCCAGCAAGCTGGAGATCGCGCAGGCAAGCCTCCTCCTTCGCGTTCAGCTTGACCTTGTGAGGGACGGGGCGGTTATTTGCAAATCCGTGAGAATCGCACCACGCCTTGGAATATGAATCCGTGCAGCGTCCGCGCTCAAAAAGGGATATATCGTAATTTTCGTCGTAGTTGTCTCCGACGTAGATTTCGCTGCTCTCGGCGGGAGATCCATCGTCGGCATAGGCCGCCGCAACGGGCACAAATGGTGTCATGACAAGGGAGAGGCAAAGAGCTGCTGAGACGATGGAGGGCAGGCAGTTCTTCATGGCTGGCTCCTTAATCTGGCCTTTGATAGTTACTTGATGTCGCCTCCTTCCGCTTTATATCCGTTGTATTTGGCGTATTTCTTTAATAAGGCAAGAGGTTCTTCCAGTCAAAGGTGAAACCCGTCACAAAGACAACCGATAACGTTGGCGGTAACTGGGGCGGTGCCCCCTCAGCGACGACCGACAAGGTTTTTCTGCTCTCGGCAACCGAAGTATACGGGGATATGCAATCCGACGGCATCCAGTACGAGTGCTACAAATCCAAGGGCGTGACGGGGTCGAACTATTCCGGTGCATCAGGCTATAGCCACTGGACTCGCTCCGTGAGACCGCGCAGCTCCACGTCCTTTCGCTATGTTCAAAGCGGCGGTATTTGCTACAGCTACAGCGCGACGGACTCGTTTTATGTTCTCCCCGCTTTCTGCTTCTGATCTCTTTTAGCGCAAAGCCCTCGCAATCCTGCGAGGGCTTTTCTTTTGGCGATTACTCGAACAATTCGAGGTTCATAGCACAGGTAATCGGGTTGAGGAGATATGGGGGCATACAGCGGCTCTCAGAGCGCCTGCCGCACTCCCCCGCCATTGCCTCTGCGGCGTCCTCGTATAGAGCCCATCCTGCTTGGCGTTTCGTCGCAACAGCCCACTTGTCCACCGATCAAGTGAACTACCGGAATAAATACAGCGACACACTAGTTCGTTACAGTCGCCATATCTGCGTAAATCGCCGCGATAAATACAGCCTGTACTCGTCTGTATACCAGCTACGCGTATGTAGATTCATGTCGCGTTAATAAATCGGCTTAAGCGCGTGCAAAACGCGCAAGTAACCGCAAAAAGCGATTATCGCGCAGGTAGATTTTTGGCACCCTGTTGATTAATCAAATTTAAGCAATTACTTAAAACAAAAAAGGCCAGGCACTAGGTGCCTGACCTGCAAACTTCTGGTCGGGACGACTGGATTCGAACCAGCGACCCCTTGACCCCCAGTCAAGTGCGCTACCAAGCTGCGCCACGTCCCGAAGCTTTTGTTTGTTGCTCTGCTCTCGCTCGCAACAGGGAGTATATTAACCCGAAACTTTAGACTTGTGCAAGAACTTTTTTACAAATTTTGAAGCAAGTCCAAAATTGTATCTGCGAGCTGGGGTTTTGTTAGCACGGGAAGTTCTTGCGTGCCCGTTGTGCTCACAATCCAGGCCTTGTTAGTGTCGGTTCCAAAGCCCGAATCCGCGCGTGAGACATCGTTGGCGATAATAGCATCACAGCCCTTGCGCGCGAGTTTGCGCTGCGCGTACTCCACGACGTTATCGGTCTCGGCCGCAAAGCCGATCACGCACCGCTCTCCCTTTTGGCGCGAGAGCTCGGCCAAAATATCGACCGTCTCGACCAGTTCGATGCGATCCAGGCGCTCGTTGACCTTTTTGAGCTTATGGTCGGCAGGGGCCGCGGGGGTGTAGTCGGCGACAGCGGCCGCACAAATGGCCGCATCGACCGTCTGAAAGGCGCTCAGCGCTGCCTGCAGCATCTCTTCGGCGGTCTGCACGCGCACGCACTCCACGCCGTGGGGAACATCGAGTGATGTCGGCCCCAGCACAAGCGTGACCGCAGCACCGCGGCGAGCGGCCTCCCCCGCCAGGGCGATGCCCATCTTACCCGACGACCGGTTTCCGATGAAGCGTACGGGGTCGATCGGCTCGTGCGTGGGGCCGGCGGTGATCACGATTCGCTTGCCCGCAAGGTATTGCGGGACGGGGTTCAGCACCTCGCAGACGGCCTGGACAATGTCCTCGGGCTCGCTCATGCGTCCCGTGTCCACGTCACCGCAGGCAAGGTAGCCGCTGCCGGGTCCCACCACATGCACGCCGCGGTCGCGCAGCGTGGCCATGTTGGCCTGCGTCGCCGGCGATTTCCACATGCCGTTGTTCATGGCCGGCGCGATCACGATGGGTCGCGGCGTCGCAAGCAGCGTGGTGGAAATAAGGTCATCGGCGATGCCGTTGGCCATCTTGGCGATGATATTGGCCGTCGCGGGCGCCACGACCACCAGATCGGGCTCCTGCGCCAGCGAAATGTGGTGGATGGGGTCGGAGGCAGCGTCGAATAGGCCCACGGCAACGGGCTCGTTGGTGAGCGCACGGAAGGTGAGCGGGCCCACAAACTCCGTGGCATGCTCGCTCATAACAACCTTGACGCGCGCACCGCGCTTTTGCAGCAGGCGCACGATATTGCACGACTTATAGGCGGCGATCCCGCCGGTAATGCCCAGCAGGATCGTTTTTCCCTCAAGTTGCATTGAATTGTTGGATGCCGCCGTCATCGCTACGCTGCCTTGCTCGGGAGTACCAGGAGGCGGTGGCAGTACGGGCAGTGCGTAATCTCGCTACCGTCGTGGTTGAGGTCGCTCATGGACGATGCCTGCAGCGCGGTGTGGCAGACCGTGGGGATGTTGCCCTGGATGGTCTCGACGGCCAGGCCGCGGAACTGCTAGAGCAGCCGCTCGTAGTCGGTGAGCACGTCGCTCGGCAGCGTAGCAGCAAGTGCGGTGCGCTCCTTGGTGGCGGCACCAATCTGAGCCTGGAGGTCGGTGGCCTTGGCGCGGGCGGCCTTGGTATCGGCCTTCACGCCCTCCTCGAACTTGGCGATGATTGCCTGCGCGCGGGCCTCGCGGTCGAGCGCCTCCTTATGGGCGACAACGACGTCCTTGCGGGTGTGCTCAATCTTGTCCAGACGCTTGGCCAGGGTGGCGAGTTCATTCTCCAGGTCCTGAACCTCGCGGTAGTCGGAGCCGTCGACATGGCGCTTCTTGGCAGCCTCGATGGCGTTGTTGGTCTGAATCTCGGTGGTGTTGAGATCGTCGAGCTCAATGTCCAGATCCTTGCGCTGGGGGTTGAGCTTGGTCATCTCAGACTTGAGCTTCACATAGGTCTTGCGCTTGGAAGCGAGCTCCTTGAGCTCCGGCATATTGGCAAGTTCGCTCTTGTTGCGGGCGAGCTCCAAATCGATCTGTTGCAGCTTGAGTAGCGTAGCGCCGGCGCTCATAAGTTCTCTCCTTTTGTCACAGTCCACCATTGGCAAGGGTTCAGTATTTTAATCGCATGACGGGGGTCGACCCCGGCGTCAACTGCAGAGTTCATCAATATATCAACGAACGGCTCCTCGGAGCGGTCGTGGCCGAGCAAGATCACCGACAGCCCGCGCAAGGCAAGGTCTTGCGCCACGTGGTAGCCCGCCTCGCCCGTCACGACAGCATCTGCGCCTGCGGCGATGGCGAGCTCTCCAAAGTCGCCCAGGGAGCCGCCCAAAATGGCGACGGTGCGGCTCGGGCGATCGGCTTCGCCCCACACACGCGGGTCGCTGCCGAAGGCCGTGGCAGCACGGGTGGCAAGATCGCGCAGCGTGCACGGGTCGTTGAGCGTTGCAAGCGCGCCCAGACCGGTTGCCGCGGGGTCGTCCACGTGCTCCAGTGAGCTCATGGGGGCGGCTCCCAGCAGCGCACTCAGGCAGACACGGGCTTCGTGCGAGCGGTCCAGGTTGGTGTGGAGCGATATGATGCTCACGCCGCAACGGGCCGCCTCATAGAGTGCCGCGCTGCACTGGGGGCGAGTGGCATCCGCCGGGCAAAACGCCTCGGGCGCCTTGATGTAGATAGGATGATGCGTCAACAACACGTTGGCACCGGCCTCCTGGGCGCGGTGCACGTTGGCTTCGGTCGCATCGAGTGCGCAGGCAACACCGGTAATCTCCGCGGCAGGGTCGCCGACGGAGAGTCCTACATGATCCCAGCCCTCGGCGTCCGCCTTGGGGTAGCGCTTCAGCAGCGCACGTTCAAGCTCGGCGACGATCATGCGGCACCTACGATCGAGAGCAGCGTCTGGGCAAACTCATCCAGGTCGGCAGGGTTCACGCGGTCATCGAAGGAGATGCGCAGTGCACCCAGCGCCTGTTCGCGGCCAATACCCATGGCGCTGAGCACATGGCTGGGGTCCATGCTGCCGCTCGAGCAGGCAGAACCGGCCGAAACCTCAAAGCCGGCGGCGTCGAGCTTGATGATGAGCTCCTCGGAGTCCATGCCGTCGACGTAGATCGAAACCATAA
>URTW01000073.1 GCA_900550815.1 uncultured Collinsella sp. | reverse complement strand
AGGTGCCTTGAAACGAGGCGGCATTGACCTTCTGGTCATGCCGCCGAAGTTGAAAGGCAGATTGCCGCTCTGGCGGGTTTGCAGCGTCGAGCCGTTACGCGGTTTGGTAAAACCGCGTAACTAAATACGTTCCGCGATCTCGTGGATGAGGTAGTCGGTCTTTTCCCAGCCCAGGCACGGGTCGGTGATCGACTTGCCAAAGACACCGCCGTCGACCGGCTGGTTGCCATCCTCCAGGTAGGACTCGATCATAAAGCCCTTGACCAGCTTGGAGATGGACTCGTTGCGGCGGCAGCTGTCGAGCACCTCCTTGCAAATGCGATACTGCTCCAGCGGACGCTTGCCCGAGTTGTCGTGGTTGCAGTCGATGACCGCTGCCGGATTGGCATAGCCGGCATGCTCGGTATAGCGTTCGGCCAGGCGTTCCAGGTGTTCGTAGTGGTAGTTGGGGTAGGTGCGCCCATCGAGACCGATGTAGCCACGCATAACGGCGTGTGCGAGCGGGTTGCCGTCGCACTCGACCTCCCAGTTGCGGAAGATGAAGCTCTGGTGCGCCTGCGCGGCGTAAATGGAGTTGAGCATAACGGTGGTAGAGCCGGCAGTGGGATTCTTCATGCCGACGGGTACCGAAATGCCGCTCGACACCAGGCGATGCTCCTGGTTCTCGACCGAGCGTGCGCCCACGGCAACATAGCTCAGCAGGTCAACGAGGTACTGGTAGTTGGACGGATAGAGCATCTCGTCGGCGGTGAAGAAGCCCGTTTCCTCAATAACGCGCAGGTGCATATGGCGGATGGCCTTGACGCCCTCGAGCAGATCGTCGGGAGCCTCGGGGTTGGGGTTGTGCAGCAGGCCCTTGTAGCCGGTGCCCTTGGTGCGCGGCTTGTTGGTGTAGACGCGCGGAATGATGATGAGCTTGTCCTTGACCTCCTCGGCGGTCTTGGCCAGTCGGTTCATGTACTCAAGCACCGAATCCTCGCGGTCGGCAGAGCACGGGCCGATGATAAGCACCTTGCGTGCGTCCTCGCCGGTAAAGACTTTGGCGACCTCGGCGTCAAATGCCTGCTTTTTGGCGGTAAGCTCGGCAGAAAGTGGCATTTCCTCGCGGATCTCCATGGGGATCGGCAGCCTGCGTTTGAATTCCATGGCCATAGGGGTCTCCTCAATCTATAGAAAGAGCAATAAGCGTATTGTCGAATGCTCGGCATTATCCGCTGTCGCACGCTAAAGTGCAAGCCCTTGTCACCCCGAAACCTACCAAAAAGGGACAGGTTTATTTTGGCAGGTTTTATCTGGGTAAACGTCGGCGGATGCCGGGAGGGAGCGGCGCCGCGCGGGACCCTAAGGCTGTTGTCGGTTCCCTAGGAAATACCCTGTGGGCAAAAAATGCCAAATATGAGTACGGTTGCTATCTTAGTATCATATTGCCTTCGCAAAATAATAGACATAACAGCAAAATATGTTCATTAACGCAAACACATATAAGTCCGCTATGGTGCTGTTTGATCAATTTAGGGACGCGTGTAAGCCGTGGGAGCGGCATTTGAGGCGGTTTTGGCTGTTACTAAAAAGGTAACAGTACTCATATTTGCCCTTTTTTGCCCACGGGGTCTGGAAAGCGCCGTCAGTGAGGTCTCAGGGAAGGCGTTTCGAGGCTCGAAGGACACAAAACGGGGGCGCAGGTTGTCCTGCGCCCCCGTTCTCGGGCGTTATTCGCTCCTTGCGGCCGAATTTACGCCGCCTCGTCGAACTGCGAGTTGTATAGGTCGGCGTAGAAACCGCCCTGGGCGAGCAGCTCGTCGTGCGTGCCCTTCTCGACGATGTCGCCGTCGCGAATCACCAAGATCACGTCGGCGTTGCGGATCGTGGACAGGCGGTGTGCGATGACAAAGCTGGTACGGCCCTGCATCAGTGCATCCATGGCGCGCTGAATGAGTTCCTCGGTACGGGTATCGACGTTGGAAGTCGCCTCGTCCAAAATCAGCGCCGGACGGTCGGCCAAAATGGCACGGGCGATGGTCACGAGCTGGCGCTGACCCTGCGACAGGTTGGTGCCCTCCTCGTTGATCATAAAGTCGTAGCCGCCGGCGAGCGTATGGATAAAGTGGTCGCAGCGTGCGGCGCGCGCAGCGGCCTCGACCTCGGCATCGCTCGCGTCGGGGCGTCCGTAGCGGATGTTCTCGCGGATGGTGCCGTTAAACAGCCAAGTGTCCTGCAGCACCATGGCAAACTCGCCGCGCAGCGCCGCGCGGTCCCAGTCGCGCACGTCGACGCCCTCGACGCGCAGCGAACCGCCGTCCACGTCGTAAAAGCGCTGCAGCAGCTTAATGAGCGTGGTCTTGCCGGCGCCGGTGGGGCCGACGATGGCAATGGTTTGGCCGGCCTGCGCCTCGCAGCTAAAGTCGTGGATGATGGTCTTGTCGGGCGTGTAGCCAAACTTGACATGGTCAAACTCCACATGACCGGGGCGCTTTTCGGGAATCTGCGCGTCGGCCTTCTGCTCCTCCTCGGGCGCGGCCAGGAACTCAAAGACGCGCTCGGTGGCGGCAGCCATCGACTGCATCGTGATGCTCACGATGCCCAGCTGCTGCACGGGTTGCGTAAAGTTGCGCACGTACTGGATAAAGCTCTGGATGTCGCCGGGCGTGGCATTGCCGGTCAGCGCGAGCTGCGCGCCCACCACGACGACGCCCACGTAGCCCATGTTGCCCACCAAGCTCATAAGCGGCATCATCAGGCCCGACAGGAACTGCGAGCGCCAGCCACTAATAAAGAGGCGGTCGTTTTGACGGTCGAACTCTTCGATCGAGGCCTCGGCGCGGTCGAACACCTGAATGACGTTCTGGCCGGCAAAGTCCTCCTCGATAATGCCGTTGACGGCGCCCAGAACCTGCTGTTGCTCGCGGAAGTACGGCTGCGAGAAGTGAATCATTACGGTCAAGATAATCGCGGCGGCCGGCAGCGTGAGCACGGTGACGCCGGTAAGCGGCAGGCTGATCGAAAGCATCATGACGAGCACGCCGATAATCTGCGTCACCGACGTGATGAGCTGCGTCACGCTCTGGTTGAGCGACTGACCCAGCGTATCGACGTCGTTGGTGATGCGGCTGAGTACGTCTCCCTTGCTGTGGCCGTTGAAGTAACTCATCGGCACGACGGCAATCTTGGCGGCGATTTCCTTGCGCATGCGGTAGCAGATCTTTTGCGTGACGCCGGTCATGAGCCAGCCCTGGACCAGGCTGCAGACAGAGCTCGCCAGATACAGGCAGAGCAAAAAGCCGAGCGTCTTGGCGATCCAGTCAAAGTCAACGTCGCCGGTGCCGTTGACCTTGGCGACCAGGCCTTCGAACAGCTTGGTCGTAACCTGGCCGAGCACCTTGGGTCCCACAATGTTAAAGATGACCGAGCACACGGCAAAGGCGACGGCGGCAAACACGGCAATCTTGTGCTGGCCGATATAGCCGAGCAGCTGCCTCATGGTGCCCTTAAAGTCCTTGGCCTTTTCGCCGCGGCGCATGCCACCCATGCGGCCCATGGGACCACGCTGGCGGGTGGGCTTGGGAATCTGAGTCTTGGTCTCGTCTGCCATTAGCGCTCGCCTCCTTCCATGACGGCTGCAATTTCTTCTTGGGTAAGCCCCAGCTCCTCGGCGGAAAGCTGCGACTGTGCGATCTCCAGGTACGCCGGGCAGCTGCGCAGCAGCTCCTCGTGCGTGCCGGTGCCCACTACGTGGCCGTCGTCGAGCACGATAATCTGGTCGGCGTGCATGATGGTCGCGATACGCTGCGCCACGACCACGAGCGCGGCGTCGGTGACGTTTTTGGCGAGCTCCTCGCGCAGGCGCGCGTCGGTCTTGTAGTCAAGCGCGCTAAACGAATCATCGAACACCACGACCTCGGGCTTTTTGGCCAACGCGCGGGCGATGGCCAGACGCTGGCGCTGACCACCCGAAACATTGGAGCCGCCCTGGCTGATAGGGGAGTCGTACCCGTCCTCGCGCTCGGCGATAAAGTCCTCCGCCTGGGCGACGCGTGCTGCCTGGCGCATATCCTCGTCACTCACCATGTCGCCGGCAAACTTGAGGTTGCTCTCGACGGTACCCGAGAACAGGCGACCCTGCTGCGGAATATAACCGATGCGGCGCCGCAGCTCGGAAAGGGTCATGTCGCGCACATCGATGCCGTCGAGCGAAATGCTGCCGCCCGTGACGTCGTACAGGCGCGGAATCAGCTGCACGAGCGTGGACTTGCCCGAGCCCGTGGAACCAATGATGCCGAGCATCTGACCGGCATGCGTGGTGAAGTTCACGCCGCTGATGACGTCGGCGCGGGCATCGGGATACTGGAAGCTCACGTCGCGGAAGGTGAGCTCGCCGCGCGGCGCGCTGACAGCAGGCAGTTTGGGCGAGGCGGGGTCGTTGATGCTCGTGGGGCAGGTGATGACCTCTTCCACGCGCTCGGCTGCGACCTCGGCGCGGGGCAAGATAACCGAAACCATGGTGAGGATCATAAACGCCATGACGATCTGCATGGTGTAAGAGATAAACGCCATCATGTTGCCGACCTGCATCACGCCGTCGGACACGCCCTGCGCGCCAAACCAGACGATAAGCACGGTGATGCAGTTCATGACGAGCATCATGAGCGGCATCATAAAGCTCATGGCTCGGTTGGTGTAGAGCTGCGTGGTCATCAGGTCGAGCGAAGCCTTGTCAAAACGCTCGAGCTCATGCTCCTCGCGGTTGAACGAGCGGATGGGCATAAGGCCGTCGAGCAGCTCGCGGGCGGTAAGGTTCACACGGTCCACAAAGCTCTGCATCTTTTTGAACTTGGGCATGGTGAGGCCCATAAGCACGCCGACGACGGCCGAGACCGCGATGATGGCCACGGCGATGGTCCACTCTAGGCCGGTATGGTTGGCCAGGACGCGCATGACGGCGACGATGCCCATGACGGGGGCCATCAGACACATGCGGATAAACAGGGTTGCGGCCATCTGGATCTGCTGAATGTCGTTGGTGCAGCGGGTGATGAGCGAGGCCTGGCTAAACTTGCCCACCTCGGCCGGCGAGAAGTGCATAACCTTGTTGAAGGTCTCGCGGCGCAGGTCGCGGGCGATGGAGCAGGCGGTGCGCGAGGCCACGGCGCCGGTCAGGATTGTGGCGACCAGCGAGAGTAGGCACAGCCCAAACATCGTGGTCGCCATGCGGCCCAGGTAGGCGTTCTGCACGTCGGCGGGGTCGCTGCCCTGCGCCTTGTACTCGGCTTGCACGTCGCTCGCGGCGCGTTGGGTCACGATGGAACCCGACATGGAGCCCATTTTGTCCGCCATATCGTTGGCGCCCTCCACGAGCTTGCCCTGGTCGATTAGGCCGCCTTCAACGCCTAGACGCAGACTCTTCATGGTGATCTTACCGCCGTCGGCATCAATCTGCTTTTGCATGTTCTGCGCCGCTGCGGCTTTCTGCTGCATCTCGGCGAGCTGCTCGGGCGTCATCGCCGCCATCTGCTCGGGCGTGGGCATGGCCTGAGCGGCGCCGCCATCGCTTGCCTCGGTAGATGCGCCGGTCATGTCGCCCATGGAGTTGGCATCGATGCCCTGGTTGAACGAAAGGACGACAGTCTCGGGCAGGCTCATGATGTCGGCAATCTTGCCGCCGTCGGCGCGCTCCTCCTCGGTGCCCTTGTACGTTCGAATGCCGTTATTGTCCGCCTTGCTAAACACGGCCTCCACAGCCTTGGCGTCCTTGGTGCTCATAAAGAGTTCGAGGTCGTCGAGCGATTCGGCACGGATGGTGTCGGGCACGGGCGACGCGATGCCGCCTTGCTGCACACCCACGTCGACGATGTCGCTCATATAGGTAGGCAGCGCCAGATCGGCGTTGCAGCTGATTACGATAAGTACGATAGCTGCGAACAGTGCCAGGATATGTTTTTTAAAGAGCTTGAGAATCCTCACTCGGCATCTCTCCTTTCTTGATTGCGGTCGATAATTTCGTTGGCACGTCTAAGAAGGCGCACCATCTCTTGGGTATCTGTTTCGCCAAGCTGCTCGAGGAAGGCCGCGGTGCGGTCCTCGAATTCCCGACGTTTGATTTCGAGATCCTGGAATCCTTTGTCGGTCACCGTGACGTGTACGCGACGACGGTCGGTCTTTGAGTGCTCGCGCTCGACCCAGCCCTTGGCCTCGAGGGCGCGCAGGATATTGGCGATACGGGCGCTCGAGACCCAGGCGCGATCTGCGAGTTCGCTCGGCGTGAGCGAGCCGCCGGCGCGCATGAGGGCGCGCATGACGGCCATCTCGCCACCCAGAGCCTGGTCGGCAAAGCGCGAAACGCGCTGATGCATGCTGCCAAACTCGGTAAAGAGCTGACGCCCAAGCTCATGGAAATCGGTATCTTCCACCGAAAACCCCTAACACTAGAAACTATTTTCGGTGAAAGATGATACCCCCGCACGCGCACCCTATACGGTAGATTTTGGGACATGCCTAGAAAACAACCTTTAGGCGACCTCCGTACACCGTCGGTATCAGCAAAGTTAGGGGTAGATCTCTGAGCACGTCCTAAAGCCTACTCAGAGGCACTTTACCCTGCTAAAGCTGGCATAACAGCTAGAGCGAAGGTCGTACAAAGGCAAGGAAAAATAACATACAAATCGGTGAACGGTAGTTGTTCGCACTCGCATTTCCTGCGGGTTTGTAAAACACGCCATTATGATATAAAAAAAGAAACATATAATAGCCCAGATGGAGAGGGCCGCTATGTTATCCTTCTCAGACGGGTGAAATCTTGGGTTTTGGGTTGTAGTTCCAAGGTGGACAGACGTTTTCCCTGCACCAACGTGTGGTGAAGAACGGAAGAAGCCGGTAGTGCAAGCCGAACATTCAAGAATTCAATAAGCAGCGGTGTGAGAGAGCGCCGCATTACACGTAACTAGGAGCGTGGTTACACAATGCAGGAGGCATGGGAAGGCTTCAAGGAAGGCATTTGGACGGGAGAGGTTGACGTCCGAGACTTCATCCAGAAGAACTACACCCCCTACGAGGGCGACGAGTCGTTCCTCGCCGGCCCGACCGAGCGTACCAAGGAGCTGTGGGGCGAGGTTCTCGACCTGCTGCTCAAGGAGCGCGAGCAGGGCGGTGTCCTCGATATGGACACCAAGACCGTTACGGGTATCGTGAGCCACCCCGCTGGCTACATCGATAACGCCCACCGCGAGAAGGAGACCATCGTCGGTCTCCAGACTGACAAGCCGCTCAAGCGCGCTCTGCACGTCAACGGCGGTATCCGCATCGCTTGCCAGGCTGCCAGCCAGCACGGCTATAAGGTCGATGAGAACGTTGTCGAGCGCTACACCTTCGAGCGCAAGACCCACAACGCTGGCGTCTTCGATGTCTACACCCCCGAGATGCGTGCTTGCCGCTCGGCTCACATCATCACCGGTCTGCCCGATGGCTATGGCCGCGGCCGCATCATCGGCGACTACCGTCGTGTTGCCCTGTACGGCGTCGACTACCTGATCAAGGACAAGGAGGCCCAGAAGGCTTCCACCCCGACGGTCATGACCGCCGACAACATCCGCGATCGCGAGGAGCTGCAGGAGCAGATCCGCGCCCTCGGCGAGCTCAAGATGATGGCCGAGACCTATGGTTTCGACATTTCCAACCCTGCATCCAACACGCAGGAGGCCATCCAGTGGATGTACTTCGCCTACCTCGCTGCCGTCAAGGAGCAGAACGGCGCTGCTATGTCCATCGGCCGTACCTCTACGTTCATCGACATCTATGCTGAGCGCGACCTTGCCAACGGTACCTTCACCGAGGAGCAGATCCAGGAGTTCGTGGATCACTTCATCATGAAGCTCCGCATGGTCAAGTTTGCCCGTACCCCCGAGTACCAGGCCCTGTTCACCGGCGACCCGCAGTGGGTCACCGAGTCCATCGGCGGCATGGGCGTTGACGGCCGTACGCTCGTTACCAAGATGAGCTACCGCTACCTGCACACGCTCGAGAACATGGGCACCAGCCCCGAGCCCAACATGACCGTTCTGTGGTCGACCCGTCTGCCCGAGAACTTCAAGAAGTTCTGCGCCAAGACTTCTGTCGCCAGCTCCTCGATCCAGTACGAGAACGACGACCTCATGCGCGTCTATCATGGCGACGACTACGGTATTGCCTGCTGCGTGTCCTCCATGCGCATCGGCAAGGAGATGCAGTTCTTCGGCGCCCGTGCCAACCTGGCCAAGTGCCTGCTGTACGCACTCAACGGCGGCGTCGACGAGGTCTCCAAGAAGCAGGTCGGCCCCAAGTATCGCGCCGTCGAGGGCGATACCCTCGATTACGACGACGTTGTGGCCAAGTACAACGACATGATGAAGTGGCTCGCCGGCGTGTACGTCAACTCGCTGAACATCATTCACTACATGCACGACAAGTATTGCTACGAGCGCATCCAGATGGCTCTGCATGACAAGCACGTGCACCGCTGGTTCGCTACGGGCATCGCTGGCCTTTCCGTCGTGGCTGACTCCCTGTCCGCCATCAAGTACGCCAAGGTCCACCCTGTCCGTGATGAGAACGGCATCATCGTCGACTTCGAGACCGAGGGCGAGTTCCCCAAGTACGGTAACGACGACGACCGCGTCGACCAGATCGCTCACGACGTTGTGCACCAGTTCATGGAGTACATCCGCATGAACGACACCTACCGCAACTCCGTGCCCACGACCTCGGTTCTGACCATTACTTCCAACGTCGTGTACGGCAAGAAGACCGGTTCCACGCCCGACGGCCGCAAGGCTGGCCAGCCGTTCGCCCCGGGTGCTAACCCCATGCACAAGCGCGATAGCCACGGCGCCATCGCTTCGCTGTCTTCGGTTTCCAAGCTCCCGTTCCGCGATGCTCAGGACGGCATTTCCAACACCTTCTCCATCATCCCGAGTGCGCTCGGCAAGGAGGACCAGGTGTTCTTTGGCGATATCGACCTTGATCAGCTGGGCGAGTAACTATTGTTAGTGCTATACTAACAATAACGATTACTGATTAGCGCGCCGGTTTCGGCCGGCGCCTATCAATCGAAGGAGACACATTATGAAGGTTTCTGAAGTTTCCGAGACTCAGGCCGATAACCTGGTCCACATGCTCGACGCTTACGCCGAGAAGGGTGGCCACCACCTGAACATCAACGTCTTCAACCGTGAGACGCTGCTCGACGCTCAGGCTCACCCCGAGAAGTACCCGCAGCTGACCATCCGCGTTTCCGGCTATGCCGTGAACTTCCACACGCTCACCAAGGAGCAGCAGGACGAGGTCATTGCGCGTACCTTCCACGACAAGTTCTAAAGGGTTCAACTCCTGTAGGATTACTGGGGCCGGTTTTGGGTTATTTCCCAAAACGGCCTCGTACATGCAAAGAGGCTCCGCTGCGCGCGTTGCGCGGCGGAGCCTCTTTGCGTCCTGCGGAATGTTCCGGAGAGAAACCCCGTCACGCCCCCGGATTCCC